>MWYX01000044.1 GCA_002050465.1 Chitinophagales bacterium 65-1 | reverse complement strand
GTACAGGCGGAAGCAGCAGTTCAAGGTCATCATCCACGACTACAACTACTACTCAGGAAACCTGGTATACTCAGCCATGGGTATGGATAGTAGGTGGCGCAGTATTATTATTACTTATAGTTGCCTTAATGCGTGGAAATAGTAGTAATTCGGATACCCGTTCGGATAAGGTTACGGTAACAAAATCTGTAAAAACTGATACGGACGTTTAATACGTTTAATAGTAACTTACTTATAAATAATTAGCTTCGTAATACGGAGCTTTTTATTTTAAAATTGGTTTCCTGTAAATTTTCCTGAATAAAAGAAACAGGCTTCTGGTGGCCGGGTTACTATCGATCATTTTTGCCAGCAGGATAAAAACATCAGACAGTGGATTAAAATTTTTATTGGACGTTAGCCGGTAATAATATTCTTTTCCTTTTTGGATAACCGACATTACAGTTATATTTTTTCTTTTTTCCTTTGGTGTTCTAAGAATTCTATGCGATAAGCTTTTACAATAATGCATAAGAAATAAAGCCGCGTTCTCTTCAATAACTTTTTGGAAAGAAGTACTTTTTAATTTCAATGCTTCTAAAAAATAAATAAACTTCTCAAATGACTGTTGATATTTTTCATCAGTTGAGATGGAGGTTGTACTTTGATGAAGCCTGAAATAAAATCCCTGATCTGGTGATGTGGCTTTATAATTTTTTGCTGCAAGATTCAGCCATAGTTCAAAATCAGCAAACAATAAATTTGGGTAAGAAATGGGGATGCCTTTTAAATCATCATAATCTTTTGATCGCATCATAAAACCTGTACCGACAATATCAATTTTTTTTTGCAGAATTGACTTTAAAAATTCAGTGCCATTTTCTATTTCCTTCATAGGCTTACAGCTGCGGATATGTTTTCCATTCGAATCTATATAGGCAAAATGGGTTTGGTAAAGAGTGGCTTTGGGAAATTTCTCAATCAGAGCATGCATTAATTTCAAATAGCCGGGCTTTAATATATCATCATGGCCAATCAGTGTTATATATTCATTTTTCGGGATGGAAATAATTCTGCCCCAGTTTTCTTCGATACTTAATGACTTTTCTGAGGGATAGATAACTATACGTTCGTCATTGAGTGATTGTATCCATTGCAGTGTGCCATCAGTGCTGCAATTATCAAGAACTAACAAATTAAAATCATTACGTGTTTGAGAAAGAATACTCTGCACACAGTCTTTTACGTATTCGCCGCCATTTTGTACAGGTAATATGATAGAGTATTTTTTTTTCGGTTGCATTCTTTTCTAAGTATATATTTTCTATAATTTATTGTTCACCCGGATGAATTATAGAATTCTTTTGTAGGTTGTATTAAGTTTACAATAAATATGAGCAATGTTTTGGTTAATATTATTAAAGGAGTCTATCAGCGAAGTAATAAACTTTTTTTTAATCCATATAAAAAGATTGGCTTCAGTTGGCTAAAATCAAAAATTATAAAAAATCTGCCAATAAATAAACTGCTTACAATAAAATTATTTAATAATGAATTGACATTCTATTCTAGGGAAGAATTACTGCATAGTTTAACTGAAATTTTTGTTGATGAGATTTACAAGCAAAATGTTCAAAATTCGCCATTCATTATTGATTGTGGGGCTAATATTGGTTTAAGCGTTATTTATTTAAAGCAATTAATGCCAAATGCAGAGATTATTGCTTTCGAACCTGATAAAGTAAACTTTGAATTATTGAAAAAAAATATTGAATCATTTAGGTTAAGCAATGTAGAAATAAGACAACAAGCGGTATGGATTAAAAATACTTCTTTAAATTTTAACAGTGAAGGCTCTTTAATGAGTAAAATAACTTATGAAACATCCCCAAATTCTACCATTGTGGATGCGATAAGATTAAAAGACGTAATGATTGGGGAAATAGATTTTTTAAAAATTGATATTGAAGGGGCTGAATATAAAGTGCTGGTTGATATTCAGGAAAGGCTACATCTCGTAAAAAATATTTTTTTGGAATATCATGGTAAATTTAATCAGAATCACGAGTTAAATGAGATGCTGCAGATTATTACGAAATTTGGCTTTCAGTACTATATTAAAGAGGCGACAAATAAATACCCAACACCTTTTATGAGGGCACCGTCACCCGATTATGATGTGCAATTAAATATTTTCGGATTTAGGAGTTGAAAAATTATTCTGCAAAATGAAATTAGCAGGTCTTGCAATTTTATATTATCCGGATGCTGATTTTCTTAAAAGATTAGATTCCTACAAATCTTATTTAGATAAGCTAATCATTATAAATAATAGCGAAGTAGTAGATACAATTTTAACAGCCAAACTTCAATCTGGCGGTAACATTTTGATTATTCAGGATGGCGAAAATAAGGGGATTGCCAAACGATTAAATGAAGCTGCTCAGTTAGCTATTAATGATGACTGTGAATGGTTATTAACAATGGATCAGGATTCGTTTTTTCCCGATAACACAGTTTATATATACCTGGAATGCATCAAGAGCTTCGGACAAAAAGAAAATGTTGCCCTATTTACTGTGGAATATGATGAAAGATTATTAAGAAAAGAAGACTGTTCATATAAAAAGGTTAATAAAGCAATTACATCGGGTAATATAATAAATTTGGATATTTGGCAACAGACAAAAGGCTTTGATGAATTACTTTTTATAGATCACGTAGACCATGAATATTGTTTTCAGTGTTTGCTACAAGGCTATGATATAATTAAATTTGATAGTATTTTACTACAACACCAGTTAGGAACTGTTGCTGATTACCGATCTATAAAAAATTTAAAAAGATCCTCAAGGGGGTTACATTCTCCACACCGCATTTATTACATAGTTAGAAATTTCCTGTATCTGTCTAAAAAATATTCAGGAAAATTTTCACTGGATATGAAAGAAATAAAAAAATCAATTTTGATCAGCATTAAAAACAACCTGCTTTATAATAATAAAAGGTTAAAGGTTTTAAAATACCTAATTAAAGGACTGATTGATTTTAAAAAAGGAAATATGGGTAAATTGAATTAAATCTGATAACACCATATTTTTATGGATAACTTTTTAATAGATTCTCTATTTTAAGTAATGCTTCTTTTTCTCCTCCTGTTCTTACTGCTTTTTTTAAATTGGAGGCGATTTCTATCTTCCTGTTTTTATTGATCATCCACTTGCCTATTACCGGTATAGCAGCCGCAACTGTTCCAATTCGCTTTTTTACACTTTTCTTTACAGGCGTTTTTCCAATAGCCGGGCTTTTAGAAAATTTGCTAAGTAATATTCTAATTTTATTTCTTACCAATTCTTCATCCAGAAGGAGGGTATTCGATATCTGTTCAGCAATAAGACTTACAAATGCTTCGAGTTCTTTTTCATGTTTTTTACTTGCGAACAGAGTATCAATATTATCGGTTATTTTATCATCAGAAAAATCCGAAAATTCTCTTACCTGGTATAATAAAGGGAGTTCTTTATACTTGCCTGATATAATAGGGTAAAAGACTGTTAGATATTCGTTCAGAAAAAGATTTTTAACAACATCTCCTGCATTTCTGAAACTTGCTTTTAAAATTTCAGTTCGATGTACAGCATATAAAACAGAACGATAATTTAGAAACATCTGTTCAAGCCTGGAAATCGGTTTTGCCTGCTCTATGTCGTAAGTTTTTAACTTATATAATAATCCAAACTCAACACCATTTCTATAATTGTCTGTTTTTTTATACATGAGGCAGGTTCCCTGTGTAACAGAGTAGTCTTTATGAGATTCTAAAAATCCTATACATTTTGAAATAGCAGCGGGAATAATAAAGTCGTCATCTGCACACATTGCCACATAAGGTGTTTGAACATATTGTAAAACATGATTTATTTTTTCTGTAAAGGACAAACCGGGTGTATATATGTGTTTTAAATCTGGCGATGAATTTACATATACATATTTTTTTTCAGAACTGTCAGCTATTATTAAAGAAGACGAAAATCCTTCATAATATTTTAATAACCTTTCTACGTTACTATGTCGATTATGAACAATTATAATAAGAGTGATCAGGTTATCCATTCGAGACTATAATATTCCGGGGTTTAAAATATTTTATTAAGAAAAATTTCCATCGCTATTTTCTTTTCTTCATTTAATTCATAGCTGATATATTCAGTATAATATTTTTCCAAATCAAATGGTTTGTAAGGATTCTCATTTACAACTTTATCTATCTGTTCTAATTCGGACAGATTTGCTTTATTAAAATTTTCAATAAAGGATGAATTTAGTTTTTTATTACTTACCCATGCCGCAAAAACAAAAGGTAGACCCGTAAAGTTTTTCCATTCCATTCCTAAATCATACCTGTACGCTGAAACCTTTCTTTGTTCCAGTGCCCTGTCGCCAATTATTAATCCGGCAGTATTACCGCAAATATTTTTTATGTAATCTTCAGTTGTCGTAATAAGTTCCGGAGAGATCTTCAACAAACTGTTTTACAGGATCATTCATTAATTATTATATTTTTAAGTTTAGTGTCATCTCCCCAAAAAGCCATAGGCTCATAATCAGGATAGGGGTAATATCCGAGGTTTAAATTTATTTTCTTATCATTTTTTCTCAGATAATTTTCAACAAGTGTTTTTACTTTTAAGGGAACTCCGCTGCAGCAATTAATAACCCCGTTTAATTTCTTTTTAAAGGCAATCTTTACAATGTATTCAGCAACCTTTTCAATTGGCAAATAATCCCTTAACTGTTCGCCACCGCTCATATTAAAAGTTGTTTCACCTTTTTCCAATGCCGATTCCAGTTGCGAAAGTAATGAATTGGGATTTTGTCCTTTCCCATACATATAAAATAAGCGTAACCACTTTAAATTATAATATTTCTCAGCCTGTAACTGCTCTAAAAACTTTCGTAATTCATCTTTTGCTGCTGCATAGGGATTTTGGGGATCACTTTCTATGTCTTCAGATAAACAGCCTTCCTTCATCCCATATTCAAAGCAGGTGCCTGTTACAACTAAATTTTGCAAACCATTATCTACTATATTTTTTAAGAAGACAGAATGAGAAGGAAGATTTTTTTCGAGGTGAAACTTTTCTTTATAATTAGGTAATCCCTGCCAGGCCAGGTGAATTAATAAGTCGGGTTCACCTGTTTCGGAAAAGTAATTTTTATTTGGATCCATATTATCAAGATCCAACTTGATGGTGTTTATTTTCCGGGGTAAGTCAGCTGAATTAGTTCTTCCGGCAGCAATTATTTCGTGCTCATATTTTAATAATTCTTTTATTACATGTTTACCCACAAACCCGGTTGCTCCCGTTACTAAAATTTTCATTTTAAAAAATTTCAAGTTCTGGAATTACCACTACAAATTTTCCACCCCATTCTTTTATATAACTCAGTTGCTCAGTAATTTCTTTTCTTAAATTCCATGGAAGAATAATGACATAATCAGGCTTATTTATTTTCAACTCATCTTCATTCACAACAGGTATATGGCTGGCAGGTAAAAATTTATTTTGCTTATTAGGATTGGCATCCACAACAAAATCTATAAGATCATTTTTAATTCCGCAATAGTTTAAAAGTGTATTTCCCTTTGCCGCCGCACCATAAGCAGCTACCTTTTTACCTGCCTGTCCGGTAAGCACGTTTTCTTTTTTTTGTTTGATAAGAAAATCAGTTATATCCAATTTTACTTTTAATGCACGTTGTGGAAAGTTATTATAATATCCAAGTGCATTCATACCCTTTGAATATTCTTTTTCCAAAAGCATATTTACATTTCCTGATACAAGGTGTTCGTTATTTTCCTGGTGAGTAGAATAAATGCGTAATGATCCGCCATGGGTTGGTATTTCTTCAACATCAAACATTTTTAAGCCCTGAGATTCAAATATTTGTTTTACTGTGTGAAATGATAAATAGGAGAAGTGTTCATGGTAAATGGTATCAAACTGATTATTATCAACCAGCTGCATTAAATGGGGAAACTCCATGGTTATTACACCTCCTTCTATAAGCAAAATTTTCATCCCTCCAACAAAGTCAACAATATCCGGTACATGTGCCAATACATTATTACCCAGCAACAAATCTGCTTTTATCTTTTTAGCTGCGAGTTCTTTTGCAAGCTTTACCCCAAAAAAATCAACAATTGTTTCAATACCTTTTTTCACAGCTGCTTCTGCAGTATTGGCTGTGGGTTCAATACCCAGGACAGGTATATTTTGTTCTTTAAAATATTGTAGCAGGTAACCATCATTGCTGGCAATTTCAATTACTGTTGATTCTGTATTCAGTTTGAAACGGCCAGTCATCTTTTTTGTGTACTCTTTTGCATGAGCCAGCCAGCTGGTAGAAAACGAAGAAAAGTAAACATAATCACTGCTGAAAATAGCATCAGATTTTTTGTATTCATCTACCTGAACTAAAAAGCATTTATCACAGATAAACACCTTTAAAGGATAAAATATTTCAGGTTCATTTAATTGTTCTTTGCTTAAAAACGAATTGGATGCCGGAGAATTATTAAGATCAATAAATACATGTACTAAAGGTGTTTTACAATATCTGCAGTTCATTATTATATATTTATCCCCTCAAATTTTTCATCGATATACCTATGTTCACTATCTCTTTTTGAGATATTTGTTATCTTATTCATCCACACAATATTTATCATCGGATCATCATATTTTATTCCCCGTTCAGAAGAAGGCTCATAAAACTGCGAATGATGATAAATTAATTCGCAATTATCCGATAAGGTTTGAAACCCATGAGCAAATCCTTCCGGAATGAATATCATTTTTTTATTCTCTGCAGAAAGTTCAGTGCCAAACCACTGTAAAAAAGTATCAGATTCATTTCTAAGATCAATGATTACATCAAATACAACTCCTGCAACGCATCTTACAAGTTTTACTTCAGCAAAAGGTGATAACTGATAATGCATTCCCCGTATTGTTCCTGCTTTATTTGTAAAAGAATGATTGATCTGTACCCATTGGGAATTAAAACCGATTTTATTAAACTCCTCCTTATCAAAAGTTCTTGCAAACCATCCCCGTTCGTCTGCAGCAGCCAGTATATCTACTGTATGGCTTCCTCTAAGTTTCGTTTCTTCAAATTTCATGCTGGTAGCTTTCAATTTGTGCAACGGTATAATCAAACATTTTTTCATGTGGCTGCTTATACCAGTCAATGGTCCACCGTATAGCTTCTGTACTGTTTAATTTAGGCTTCCAGTTTAATTCTTTTTTTGCCTTACTTATGTTTAATTTTAAAATCCCTGCCTCATGTGGTTGCAATGCATCAGAAATATCTATCCAGTTACCTGTTCCCCAGCAATCAATTGATATACGCACCAGCTCTTTTACCGTTAAGTGATCTTTTTTATTTGGTCCAAAGTTGTAACAGGCAGATAATTTTTCCGGATTTTCATTAAGCAAACCCGCAAGAACTAAATATCCACTTAATGGTTCCAGCACATGCTGCCAGGGTCTTATTGCATTTGGGTTGCGCACTGGTATTGCGTTATTCGTAGTTAAATGTTTAATTATATCCGGAATTATTCTGTCCTTATTCCAATCGCCACCACCAATCACATTACCGGCTCTTGCCGTTGCTAATGCCTTATTGTGGATTTCGATATTTTTAATATGGAAAAAAGATCGGTGGAAAGATTCTGTAACCAATTCTGTACAAGCTTTACTGGCACTGTATGGATCATACCCACCTAACCTGTTCTTTTCTTTATAGGATTTATTTTGCTCCTTATTTTTATAAACTTTATCAGTTGTAACAATAACTACTGTACATTTTTTTTGAAGATGGGTAACTGCTTCAAGCAAATTAGCTGTACCAGTTGCATTTATTTCAAAAGTTTCTGCCGGTATTTCATAAGAGCGGCGAACTAAAGGCTGTGCAGCTAAATGAAAAATATAATCAGGTTGAAAAGAGATAATTTCTTCCTTTAATTTTTGTTTATCTCTTATATCTGCAATAACGCTTTCCATAGACAAATGCGCAGAAATAATATTATAAATATCTTTTTCATTTTCGGCTTGTAATGCATAACCTTTTACCGTAGCTCCTAAAAAATGCAGCCATGTAATCAGCCATGAACCCTTAAAGCCTGTATGACCTGTAACAAATACTTTTTTGCCACGATACCATTTTTCCAGATTATAATTTACCACACCTTCCATTTAGCTTCATTATTTTTCCATAATTCTTCCAGTTCTATCTTATCCCGCAAGGCATCCATGCATTTCCAGAAGCCTTTGTGCCTGTAAGCAACCAATTCATTATCTGTAGTAAGCCTCTCAAGTGGCCTGTCTTCCCACATCATATTTGTCATATCACCTTCAAGATATTTAAATACATCAGGCTTCAAAACAAAAAAACCTCCATTAATCCATTTGCATTCATCGTGTGCTTTTTCTCTAAAAGCTGTAACTTCTCCGTTATCATTAACTTCCATACCTCCAAATCTTGAATCTAATTGAATGGAAGTAACGGTTGCAATTTTATTATGTGCTTTATGAAATTCTACGAGTTCTTTTAAATTTACATCGCATACACCGTCGCCATATGTTAGCATAAAATCTTCATTACCAATATACTTTTCCACCTGTTTTAATCTTCCCGCTGTTTTTGTTTCCAGGCCGGTTTCAACCAATGTAACAGTAAAAGCTTCTGAACTTGAATCATGTATTTGTACTTTATTGTTTTTTAATTCAATGGTAATATCAGAATTATGCAAAAAATAATTCATAAAATATTCCTTAATGATATAGCCTTTATAACCGAGGCAAATAATAAAATCATTATAGCCGAAATGACTGTATATTTTCATTATATGCCATATCATTGGCTTTCCCCCAATTTCCACCATAGGTTTAGGGCGGGCATCTGTTTCTTCACTTATTCGTGTTCCTAAACCACCGGCAAAAATTACAACTTTCATAAAAATTATTTAAGAGCTACAGACTTCAAAAATATTATATTCATTTTAAATACTGATTTTGGTCAGCGATCAACAAATCAAGAAAATCCTGCAATCCTTTTTTTGCTTTCTCATTCAGATAGTAATTTATGTAAGAAGTATAATAAGATTTCAGATCAAATAACGCATAGGGGTTTTCAGAAACCACTTTGTCTATATTTTTCAGGCCGCTTAAATTCGTTTTATTAAAAGATTCAATAAATGTGTAATCTAACTGCTTATTACTTATCCATGTTGCAAAAACAAATGGCAGCCCTGTAAATTTTTTCCATTCATATCCCAGGTCATATTTATAATTAGAAATTCTTCTTTGTTCCAATGCCCTGTCACCAATTATCAAGCCTGCTGTAGTACCTGAGATATTTTTCCTGTAATCTTCTGATGTGGTAATAAGTTCGGGATCAATTTTCCAGTATTGCTTTATTAATATTTTAAGAAGGTCAACTGAGGTTCTGCTTTGATAATCCAGCAGAATCCTTTCAATTTTTACTAAAGGGACTTCACTGAATAAACATACACTGCCTACTTCCCCATCACAGCCGATACAATAGTCAGAGATAAGATAATGTTCTTTTAATTCCGGGATAATTACAACCGGCACCAATCCAATATCAATTTTATCTTCCTTAAGCATTACAGCAATTTTGGATGGATATTCGAGAAAAAGATCAACTTCATCTTTCATCCCGCCAATTTCAAAACCGTAAATAAGAGGTTTGGTATTGAGATAATTTACTGCGCCAACTCTTATTTTATTATTCAATACATCTATTTTTTAGGTCTGCAAATTTACTGTATCGAAGCAGATGCTTATTAAATTAAAAAGACTTACTGCAATTTTTTATCTTTGATATATGCAACTTCAGCCACTTACAGCTATTTCACCCATTGATGGACGTTACAGAAAGCAATCCGAACCCCTTTCTGCCTATTTTTCAGAGTTTGCCCTCATTAAACAAAGAGTTGTAATTGAAGCAGAATATTTTTTTTTCCTTGCTGACAGAAAATTTTTTACAATTCCATCGAAAACAAAAAGCCATTTAAAAGATCTTGTCGGGAATTTCTCACTAAACGATGCAGAAAAAATAAAAAATATCGAGTCCACAACTAACCATGACGTAAAAGCTGTAGAATATTTTTTAAAAGATGCATTAAAAGCCTCGGGTGGAAGTGATATAAAAGAATGGATACATTTTGGATTAACATCCCAGGATATTAATAATACCGCTATTCCCATATTATGGAAAAATGCTGTTGAACTTGAATATTTACCACTGATCTCTGCTTTGAAAAATAGCCTTGAAGCATTAGCAAAAGATTGGAAGGATATTACAATGCTGGCGCATACACATGGGCAGCCAGCTTCACCTACTTTTTTGGGAAAAGAAATAATGGTTTTTGCAGAACGGATTCAAAACCAATTGGATATGTTTAAACATATTCCTTTTACGGCAAAGTTCGGAGGGGCAACAGGAAATTTTAATGCTCATTTTGCTGCTTTTCCTAAAAAAGAATGGCTGAGGTTTGCTGATGATTTTGTTGAAAAAAAATTAGGGTTAAAGCGCCAGCAATTTACTACCCAGATAGAACATTATGATATGCTCGCAGCGCATTTTGATAACATCAAACGTATTAATACCATTTTGATAGATCTGTGCAGAGATATATGGCAATATATTTCTATGAATTACTTTATACAAAGAATAAATAAGAATGAAGTTGGAAGCAGCGCCATGCCTCATAAAATAAACCCCATTGATTTTGAAAATGCAGAAGGCAATTTAGGAATTGCAAATGCATTGCTGGAGCACTTCTCAGCTAAACTGCCAATATCAAGGTTGCAAAGAGACCTGACAGATTCAACTGTAATAAGAAACATCGGAGTGCCCTTTGCTCATACTATGTTAGCAATAAAATCCATTCAAAAAGGGTTAACCAAATTGATTTTGAATGAGCAAAAGATAAAAGATGATCTGGATAACAATTGGTCGATCCTTGCTGAAGCAATACAAACAATTTTGAGAAGAGAAAATTATCCGGAACCTTATGAAGCTTTAAAAAAATTAACCCGGAATAACTCTGTTTTAGATAAAAACAGTATTCAAACTTTTATTGATTCCCTCAAGGTTTCGTCTGCTATAAAAAAGGAGTTAAAAGCACTCAATCCGCACAATTATACAGGACATTCTTCGTTATAATAAATAGATTATCTTTAGTAAGGAAAACCAGTCTCCTGATTATCCCGATGAAAACATATCCGCTCCTAATTTTATTACTATTAAGTAACGCTTGTTTTTCTCAAATTGATTTAGCGAAAGGGCTGGTTGCATATTATCCATTTAATGGCGATGCAAAAGACGCCAGTGGTAATGGAAATCATCCTGTTTTTAATAATGCCTCGTTAACAGTTGATAGATTAGGAAATGCAAATAGTGCATACTCTTTTAATGGGATAAGCAATTATATTAGAATCCCAAATTCACCTTCTCTAAATCCATCTTCGCAAATTTCAATTTGTGCGTGGGTTAAAGTACAAGGCTTTTATCTTGGACCGTGCCGTGGAACTTCAATTCTATGGAAAGGGAATACAGATGAAGATCCGCCGGCATACAAACTTAGAATCGATGAAAATCTTTATCCCGGTAATTCTAGCTGTGAGACTTCTGGTAGCGATACCATTCATCAATTTTTTTACGGCCAAGGACAGGGAGGGAGGGCAAACCAGGGAGGTCTACAAGATTATAATTACCCTTGGATTATACAAAATAGATGGTATAGTGTAGTTTATACTTATGATGGTAATACAGCTAAACTTTATGTGGATTGCAAACTTATAATATCTAGGGACATTCCAGGCCTGAGTATGACAAGTCCTGATGATTTGTTTTTAGGCAAAGCTACTTTTAACCCTCTATACCCCTACTGGTTTAATGGCGTGATGGATGAGATAAGAATTTATGACCGCGCAATAAACCAGACCGAAGTAATGGAATATGGCGGATGTTGTAAAATAGTAACCAGCAAAACAAATAATCCAGCCCCAATATGTTCACCGGGAACAATTAATTTGAAGGCACCGGCAATCACTAATGGCAGCGACGTTAATTTGAGTTTTACTTACTTTACAGATTCAATGGGGTTAAATGCCCTCACTACACCAAATCCGGCTGCAATAAATATAAGTGGCACCTATTATATAAAAGGAACGGGAACCGGTATTTGTACAACTGTAGATCCTGTTAACGTAACTATATTAGAGCAGCCGCCCCAACCCATTGTTACCGTAGTTGATAACTGCAATGGAACATCAACCCTTTCCACAACAGCAACAGGAGCTTTATTATGGAGTACCAATGCAACAACTCCTTCAATAAATGTAACAACAGGCGGAATTTATACAGTAACGCAAACGGTAAATGGATGTAAAAGCATGGCGGGTTCAGCAACAGCAAAGCCACAAAACACTTTTACTATTTCCCCCGATAATTCGGTGTGTGAAAAAAGTATTGTCCAGTTAAATGCTTCCGGAGGTACTTCTTATCTATGGCAGCCTGCTGCATTTTTGAGCAATCCGAATATCAGCAATCCAGTTGCAACACCCACCTCTAATATTAGATATTCCGTTACTATTAAAGACAGTACGTGTAATGATTCGATGGTGTTATCTACAAAAGTTACTGTTTTACCACTGCCTGCTATTAAAGCCTCAAAAACTAATGACATTGACTGTTCAAAAACATTTACACAGTTAAATGCTGTTGGTGGCAAAAGTTATCTCTGGCAACAAGGCAATGATCTGAATGATAGCACTGTTTCAAATCCTATAGCAAAACCCCGAAAGACCACATTATACATTGTAAAAGGGTTTGATAATAATGGATGTAAAAACACTGATACAGTTACTGTGAATGTTGGAATTGATAATAAGACGGGAAATTACAATATGCCTACCGCCTTTACGCCTAATAATGATGGTATAAATGATTGCTTTGGATTAAAATATTGGGGAACAGTAACCAACCTGGATTTTAGTATTTATAATCGTTTTGGAGAAAGAATTTTTTATACGAAAGATCCTGCAAAATGCTGGGACGGAATATACAAAGGTAAATTACAGAATGTTGGTGCATATGTGTATGTTATTAAAGCAATAACAGTCTGTGGTGAAGTAAATAAAAAAGGAACTGTTGTTCTAATGAAATAAATCTATCGCCAAACCTGGGAATGCACTATTTCAAGTCTTACGTCTGCCGTTTCAATAATTAATTCACTCATTACGCACGGTCACCCTTACTTATGTATCTCACTGGTAAAATGAAATTCAATCTCAGGATTATTTCTTTGTTCGGTATTTAAGAACCATTCGCTTTGTGCCAGATAAACCAAATGCGCATCCTTATCATTAGCGATGTTGGCTTGTTTAAAACGGATAAATTCTTCCAGCTTTTTTTGATCGGTGCTGGTAAGCCAGCAGGCTTTATAAAAAGGAAGATTGTTTAATTGAACACTTGCTCCATACTCATGCAATAAACGGTATTGTATAACTTCAAACTGCAGTTCACCCACACAACCGATAATTTTTTTGTTACCTCCAAACTGCGTGAACAATTGTGCCACACCTTCATCAGTCAATTGCAGCAAGCCTTTCTCAAGCTGCTTTGTTTTCATCGGGTCTTTGTTCTGCACTTCTTTAAATATCTCAGGAGAGAAGGAAGGAATGCCTGTGAAATAAAAGTCCTCCCCTTCAGTTAATGTATCACCGATCTTAAAATTTCCTGTATCAAATAAACCAACCACATCACCCGGATATGCTGATTCAATCACATCTTTATCTCTTGCCAAAAAGGTATAGGGATTGCTGAACCTTACATCCTTATCTAGCCGCACATGATGAAAATATTTGTTGCGTTCAAACTTGCCTGCACATACTCTTAAAAAAGCGATCCTGTCCCTATGTTTGGGATCAAGGTTGGCATGTATCTTAAAAATAAAACCACTGAATTTATTTTCCGTCGGTTCAACAATTCTTGTGGTTGCATTACGATGCAAAGGCAGGGGAGATATCTGCAGAAATGTTTCCAATAATTCTTTTACACCAAAATTATTTATGGCGCTGCCGAAAAATACAGGTGCTACTTTTCCCTGCAGATAAGGCTCGTTATCAAACGGACCATACACACCTTCAATCAGTTCAACATCTTCTCTTAATTGCCCTGCCTCTTTTTCACCTATTTTTCTTTGCAGCACATCATCATTCAAATCTTTCAATGGCAAATAATCTTCTTCTGTAGC
Source organism: Chitinophagales bacterium 65-1 (assembly GCA_002050465.1). GTDB lineage: Bacteria > Bacteroidota > Bacteroidia > Chitinophagales > Chitinophagaceae > Ginsengibacter. The sequence continues at coordinate 18,425 of MWYX01000044.1, read as the reverse complement.
TTTTTGATTTGGATTGAACAGCAGCAAACTCTTATCAAATAAATTATATACGCCCTTAAAATCCCTGCCCATGCCAATGGGCCAGCTTAGCGGGTGAAGTTTTATGCTTAGTTCACTTTCTATTTCATCTAAAAGATCAAAAGGGTTTTTGCCGTCACGGTCCATTTTATTTACAAAAACAATTACAGGTGTATCTCTCATCCGGCACACTTCCATCAGCCTTTTGGTTTGCTCTTCCACGCCTTTTACGCAGTCTATCACAAGCACCACGCTGTCCACAGCAGTTAATGTTCGGTAAGTGTCTTCAGCAAAGTCTTTGTGGCCGGGAGTATCCAGCAGGTTCACCAGCATATTTTTGTATTCAAAGCTCATTACGGATGTTGCCACAGAAATTCCCCGCTGCCTTTCTATCTCCATGAAATCTGATGTAGCATGTTTTTTTATTTTGTTGCTTTTTACAGCACCTGCAGTTTGTATGGCGCCGCCAAATAATAAAAATTTTTCTGTGAGTGTTGTCTTGCCGGCATCGGGGTGACTGATTATGGCAAATGTGCGCCGTTTGCTTATTTCGTTTGCGTATTTCATAAACCTGTCCCGCCATTTTTACGGAGTGCGCAAAGATAACTATTGAAGTTTTATTAGTGGTGGGTGTTTTATTTTTGGTAGTCATCTTTAGGATAAACCGGCAACCAAAAAGTTCTTGTTCTTTTCAACAGCAGGGTCTCGTGCCAACTCACAAAAGCTATACAACGAAGACCTGCTTGGACACAAGATCCAACTGGGATACTATGAAATGAGAGATGATATTCTATGCTTTTCTTTTTCTTTTAAAAAATGTAAATTTGAATAAATAAAAAATTATGGCGGAAGTACAAATAAAACAAGCTCTGCATGAATACATAGATACTGCAGACGATAAAAAGTTAGAAGCTATTTATACTATTCTTAAAGACAGCATAACTTCTGATTACCAGTATAGCGAGGATGAGCTTGAGGAAATAAACAACCGTCGCACTAAATATAAAAATGGCGAAGAACAAACTCTAGCTGCTGAAGAATTTGTTGCCTACGTTCGCCAAAATAAATTGTAGTGAGTTATAAATTAATCATTCTCAAATCTGCAGCAGATGATGCTCTGGAAGCTTACTGCTATTACGAAGAAAAGCAGCCTGGATTAGGGGATAGATTTTTATCAGAAGTACTTGAACGGTATAATGACATCAGCAAGCACCCGGAATATTATGGTTTTATAGATGAAACGCATACCGTACGTGATGTTACATTAAAAAGTTTCCTTACCTGATTGTATATGAAATTGAGGATGAGGCTGTAATTATTTATGCTGTGCATTGCACCTATAAACATCCTGATAAAAGATTCAGAAAATAAAAATTTTCTTTGTCTCAGCGAGATCTTCACAGTAGAACCTGTGCAAAGCGAGACTCGGTGCAGGATAAGTTGCGTGGATTATCTTGGACACTAAAAGTAAAAAAAAATGAAACCAGAACCATTTGTAATTGAACGCACCTATAATGCTCCTATTAGCAAAGTATGGAAAGCCATTACAGATAAAGATGATATGAAGAAATGGTATTTTGACTTATCGGATTTTAAACCTGAAGCAGGTTTTGAGTTTCAATTTAAAGGAAGTGGGAGTGATGGAACAGAATACCTGCACCTGTGTAAAATAACCGAAGTAATACCTGACAAAAAACTTACCTATAGCTGGAGCTATGAGGGCCTGCAAGGAAAGAGTTATGTAACTTTTGAATTGTTTGATGAAGGCGTTAAAACAAGAGTAAAGCTTACACATGCCGGTTTGGAAACATTCCCTGAAAATAAACCTGATTTTGCAAAAGAATCTTTTGCGCAAGGGTGGACAGAGATTATCGGAAAAAATTTGAAAGAGTTTGTAGAAAAGTAATTGATCCTATTTCGGTGGCTTAAATGCAGGGTTATCATACATCTTCTGGTTAAAGAGATAATATCTTCCATCTTTATAATTCTTCCAGTATCGGTTGCCCAGCAGGTCATAATACAATCTGCCATCCACTGCTTTTTTTGCGGCCTGGTCATTAACCACAATGGAAGGTGGAATTATATCTTTCTTTTTTGGAGTAAATATTTTTTTCTTTACCACTGCAATTGTATCAGCCTTTTTTGAAGTAACGTTTCCGGTATTAGGTTCAGATGTTACGGTAGTTGTTATAGAGTCTGTTTTATTGGGGGCATGTTTTCTTCCACAGCTGGTGATTGTGATAATAAGAAACAGGGCGATCGAAAATTTACTCATCATGAATCTTTCATATACCTATTCAAAAATTCTACCAGAATATGTTAAGTATTATGCAACGGCTACTTTATTGTATTTATAAATTTCTAAGAAATATCCGTTTAAAAATTTACAATTCTATTAATACTTTTATCGGAAAATAATAGTTTTGAAATTATCGAATGAATTACATTTACGCTTCATATGAATCTCTAAATGAAATCAAAGTCATCTTTTTGGCAACGTATTGGTCTGCATGATTGGTTTTTGAAAAAAGAAACACCGGAGACGAATAAAGCACCCTCAATTACTCCTGATTCTGTTTATAAATTTATTCTTCAAAAATTTAATGAGTCAATTAAAGAATTATCCTTCTCTGACAGGATAGTTTTTTATCATGAATATATTATTGCATTTAATGTGGAGGATTACAAACTTTTCATGGATTACAAAAAAGGCATTTTTGGATTGATTGTTCAGGAATCAGTAAAAAACTTTTACGAGGTTTTAAAAAATTACCGGGTGCAGGGTAAAACGGTTGAGCCATCCAGTTCTAAATGGGTATTCCGCTTTGTTTCACATCCTGATTATGGCAAAGGTGATAAAGGATTTATTGGCAAATTATTACCCGGCACAAATCAAAAAAATGAAAATTTACGGGTAACCTTTATTCCCCGTCAAACCGGTATTGCACAAACCGCGGATATAAGTGAAGAGATATTAAAAGATTTTACTTTTTACAGCGATGGTTATTTTGAAGTAATGTATCAACCTGATCTTACATATGATAACAAACAACTGGCTGCAACCGGATCATTTGTGTTGGCAAGGTTTGAAGCAATTTTACCGGAGAAAGCGTTTGCTGGGAAAAAACTTGAATACATTATGAAGAATGATGAGATCATTGTGTCGGGAAGCGATGATAAAAGAGAAGCAAACAATATTTTTAAAATTCCCACGGAGTGGGTTAACTCACCACATCTACGTATTAAAATGGATAAAAAAAATGGTGTGTTATTTATCACCTCATTTGGTGAAAAAACTATCATGAATGAAAAACCCCTGATTGCAAGTGATATTAATAAACCGGTATGGACAGAACTGCCCATTAATTCAAAGCTGATACTGAATGGAATAGTAGGTATAAATGTTTATAAATCGTAACATTATGTCGCACCTCCTTTCTTTTGCGCTATTGATTATATGTTTAACATTGTTGGCTGCACATTTTATGGATATAAAAAATACACATCATAAAAATGGGTGAAAATTATTTTGGCATTACAGATATAGGTAAGCACAGGCAAAATAATGAAGATACTTTCATAGCCAATACTATTTTAAATAACCGTTTTATTGCAGCCTGTGTAATAGATGGGGTGGGAGGGTACGAAGGAGGAGAAGTGGCTGCAGATATAGCAAAGCATGCTTTATTAGATCATTTTAAAAATCCTATTCCGGATACAATTACAATGCTCCGGCAAGCGCTGCTTTCAGCTAACCAAAACATATTAATTGAAAAACAAAAAGTTACTGGTAACAATAAAATGGCGTGTGTGCTAACAGTTGTTTTGGTTGAAAACAAAGCCAATAAATTTTATTATGCCCATGTAGGTGATACCAGGCTTTATTTATTTCGTGATAATTCATTGGTGAAGATCACCATGGATCACTCATTCGTAGGACTTTTGGAAGATTCGGGCCGCCTGGATGAAGAAGCTGCAATGACGCATCCTAAAAGAAATGAAATTAATAAGGCATTGGGTTTTGAGGCGCCGATAGTAAATGCCACGGAATATTTTGAAACCGGCGAATCCCCTTTTTTACCGGGCGACCTGCTGCTGCTGTGCAGTGATGGATTAACAGATATGATAGATAAGTCTGCCATTACAGCCATTCTATCTTTAAACAAAAGCCTGGAAGAAAAGGGGAAAGCATTGATTGATGCTGCTAATAATACCGGAGGAAAAGACAATATCACCGTGGTATTGGTACAAAATAATCTCACATCTGTAAATCATTTAGCCACTAAACGGGGCAGAACAAAAAACCCTCAAAAAGTTAATGAAACAGAAACTGAAAATAATTCTATTGATTTTTCATCAGAAAAAAGTAAGCCTAAAAACCAAGGTTTAATTTTTTTTCTTGCTTTGGTTGCATTACTTTCTACAGCAGCATTTTTATGGCAATATTTCAAAAAAGATAAAACCAATAATATTGCAAATTCAGCAAATGTAATACCCGGATCAAATAAGGTATATGATCAATCATTTCAGGATACAATAAATAATTCACTGGGTACTGTATTATTGTTAACCGATTCTTTATTTGGCAGCAACATATTTATACAGGATACGGTTTTCATTAATAAAGATTCCATCCATATTACAGGTGGTATTAACTCAATAATCACAGCTGATACGTTGGCAAAAAAAGCAGTTCCGCTTGTTATTTCGCCCTCAGTAAAGTATTTATTATTTGAAAATCTTCACATCCGGAATACAGACATTATTATTAACGCACAAAATTTGGATGTACTTTCTTTTAAAGATGTACAATTTACAAATGCCCACCTTGTAATTATAAATCAATTTAAAAACGGTTCCTTTTCAGGTAGTATAAAAGATATGGGTGTAGCAGATAAGGATTCATCAGAAAATTTAAACCAATAGAATGGCTGAAGAAATGCAGAAGCGTTCAAGGATGTTGGAACGGTCTTTTTTATTTTTCATAACAGGTATTCTGGCATGTTTATTTTTCTATTTATTCACCATATTGCAAAAAGAATTTGAGAATGTACCCTCGCGGGTTAAAGATGGCTCCATTGTAAATTTAAATGATATTAATGCAGCCGCGGGGTTTAAAAATTTATTGACCAAAGGATATTATTTTGAAGACGCCAGGGATATAGATGTTATTACAACTTCAGTTGCTAAAGGGTTGGCACAAAGTGATGATGAAATTGAGAATATTGGAGAATTAAATAAATCAAAATACTATGTTGATGCAGAAGAAGCGTATCTGAAAGGAGGAGAAACATTTCGTAAAAGGGTGAGCCTTTCCCGTTCGTTACTGGGCTTTTCTGATGTGGACTCCATCAGGTATTTGCAGGAAAAAAATAATCCCCCTGCAATGCCTGCTGTAAATAATATCAATTTAGGTAAGTACATTATTAAGGGAACCATATATTCTGGAGATAATAAAGTTGTACCGGGTGTATTGGTACGTTTGGAAATGAATATTCCTCAGGACAGCTTACAACATTCAGATTTTTCAGAGGTAGAAAATAGCATTGTTGAATCCACACCATCTGTTTATAAGGTATATGCAACAGATTTAAATGATCAAAAACAATTACAATCGTTTATTGCGTATGCACGTAATGATGAAAAAGGTAATTATGTTTTTAAAGGGTTGCCTTCCGGTAAATCTTTCCAGGTGATACCATTACAGCCTGGTTATCAATTCGGGCAATCAAAAGGCGTTCAGGAATTAAATAATGATGCTTCTTTTTCATTTATTCAATTACCTCATAAACTAAGATTGTTTTCAGGCAAAGATTTTAATATCTTAAAAAAAGAAGGAGCTTTAATTGTACGTACACCACAGGAAGCTACCAGGTGGTATTGGATAATTGTTATAAGTTTTTTATTGGGATTTATAATATTACACGTTATCTTAAGCATTCAGTTCTCTGCCGCAGATCAATTGATTTTACCGGTGGTTATGTTGCTCACAGGTCTTTCTCTGCTTGCCCTTTTAAGTTTACAGGATCCTTTGCGTGACCGCTTTTTAGCTAAAAGTACCTTATGGTATTTTATTATGGGTTTTGCAGGATTAATAGTAATGCTCCTATTTAACCTGCGGCGGTTTACACCTGATTCAGGATTATACAGGTTGTTTATTTTTAAAAACCGGTTAGGCGCTAAAGGATGGCAATGGGGCGCTTTTGCACTGGCATTATTATTACTAACTATTTTTTTAGGCACCGGCCCGGAAGGCAGTGGTGTAAAAGTTAACCTGTTTGGTTTTCAACCCAGCGAAGTGGTAAAGTTTTTAATGGTAATTTTTTTGGCTGGTTTTTTTGCAGCCAATGAAAAATTTATTTCAGGGTATGCTACTTTCCGTAAACGCTGGAATTTTTTTTATATCGCTTTGGGTGCTATTATTGCTGCCATTCTTTTATTCCTGGTATTGGGTGATCTGGGGCCGGCCATAGTTATTTGTTTCACTTTCATTATACTGTTTTCTTTTTCCAGGGGAGATTTTATTAATATGGCTGCATCGGTAGTATTATATGTACTGGCGATCTGGCTGCTCAAAAATTTTTGGATCGCCACTGCCGTTACTATCGCCATATTATTTGCCTGGATGTTTTTTTTGAGAAAAAAATTAAGCGAATCCTCAGTAATGGCATTGGTGGTTATATCCGGTTTTTTATTGGTAGATCAAATTCCATTTTTAAACAAATTAATTCCAGGCCCTGTGCAACGCCTTGTTGATAGAAAAGACATCTGGCAAAATCCATGGGATAATGAAGTTTTTGGTGGTGATCAAATAGCTAACGGTATTTGGGCAATGTCAAGTGGAGGAGTAAGCGGGCAAGGGATAGGGGAGGGATTTGGTAAAACAATACCCGAAGCTCATACTGATATGATCTTACCTTCAATTGGTGAAGAATTTGGATTGACCGGAATTATTTGTGTGTTTATTTTATTCATGGTTTATTTGCATCGCTCTATACTTATAGGCAGGCAAACAGGCAGACCATTTCTTTTTTATTTATGCAGTGGTATAGGTATCGGCACTTTTGTTCAGTTTATACTAATTGCAGGTGGCTCTACGGGTGCACTGCCGCTCTCAGGTGTATCACTTCCTTCTGCCATTCTTTTATTCCTGGTATTGGGTGATCTGGGGCCGGCCATAGTTATTTGTTTCACTTTCATTATACTGTTTTCTTTTTCCAGGGGAGATTTTATTAATATGGCTGCATCGGTAGTATTATATGTACTGGCGATCTGGCTGCTCAAAAATTTTTGGATCGCCACTGCCGTTACTATCACCATATTATTTGCCTGGATGTTTTTTTTGAGAAAAAAATTAAGCGAATCCTCAGTAATGGCATTGGTGGTTATATCCGGTTTTTTATTGGTAGATCAAATTCCATTTTTAAACAAATTAATTCCAGGCCCTGTGCAACGCCTTGTTGATAGAAAAGACATCTGGCAAAATCCATGGGATAATGAAGTTTTTGGTGGTGATCAAATAGCTAACGGTATTTGGGCAATGTCAAGTGGAGGAGTAAGCGGGCAAGGGATAGGGGAGGGATTTGGTAAAACAATACCCGAAGCTCATACTGATATGATCTTACCTTCAATTGGTGAAGAATTTGGATTGACCGGAATTATTTGTGTGTTTATTTTATTCATGGTTTATTTGCATCGCTCTATACTTATAGGCAGGCAAACAGGCAGACCATTTCTTTTTTATTTATGCAGTGGTATAGGTATCGGCACTTTTGTTCAGTTTATACTAATTGCAGGTGGCTCTACGGGTGCACTGCCGCTCTCAGGTGTATCACTTCCTTTTGTTAGTTATGGAGGCTCTTCACTTATCTCTAATATACTGGCTGCCGGCTTTCTGCTCTCTGCTTCTACGGTAAAAGGTTCTAAAGTGCAAATGAATTTTATTACAAGTCAGCATGATAAAAATCTGGTACCCGAATTAGTAGCTGCTTTTATCGGCATCATTTTACTAACTGTAAATGTTTCCCGTTATCTATTTAATAATAAAAAATGGGTGGTTCAGCCAGCCCTGGTGGCTGATAGAAGCGGCGCAAGAATGTTCAGTTATAATCCCCGTATCGCTATTCTTATGAATCGTTTACAGGCTGGTTCTTTATACGATCGTAACGGGAATTTATTAGCTACCAGCAAACCGGAAATGGTATTTGATCAAAACAATTTATTAATGAAGGCTGGACTGCAACAGGATAAATTAGTTTCTCTTACAAAAAAAAGATTAGACCGGTATTATCCTTTTGCAGAACATATGTTCTTTTTTACAGGCGATGCCAACACAGGTGTGTTCATGGGTGCAACCAATGGTTATTTTGCAGAGTATGAATTAATTGCGGAATTGAGAGGATTTAAAACACCAACTGTTAATTACAATGTTATAGCGCATCGTTTTAGGGAAGATCGTTTTTTACCGCAATCAGTTAAAGAGATGTCAGTTAGTAAAAGAGATTTTAGTGCATTGTCATCGTTACTTATTGCGGGTATTAACAGCAAGGAGGTTGATTCATTTAAACTACAGAACCGTGATATAACGCTTACCGTGGATGCTGCATTGCAAACCCGTTTACAGCAATCATTGCAGACTTATGATTCAATCAAAAACAAACGAGTATCAATTGTAATAATGGAAGATGTTACGGGTGATGTAATTGCATCAGCAACCTATCCTTTACCTCCTGTTACGGAGTGGGATAAACTTACACTTACCCGCCGCGAACAAAATCGTTATGCCGGCTGGCTCACCTTAAATGATTTAGGCTTTACTTATGCAACACAACCGGGTTCCACAGCAAAAGTTGCTACAGCATTGGCTGCTTTCAATAAGCTGGGCGATTCTGCTGCACGTAAAATTATTTTGATCCGGAGGCACGATTTGATTCGTGTAAAAGGCCTTGAGCCTGATGAACCCGGATATATAAACATGGAGAGGGCTATAATTAAGTCAAACAATTCGTATTTTATCAAACTTGCTAATGAAGAAAAATTGCAGGAAGAGATGGCAACAGTTTATATCAGGTCAGGAATGTTTTTAAAAGGCGTTGGAGGTTATTTTTTTCAAAACAATGTAACCAATCAAACACAGGAAGAAGAATGGAGAAAGTTATGGCGCAAAACTGAATTTACCAGTATTAAAAGGTATAATAAAAATGATATTCGCAAAACCAGGGCCAAAGGAATTTCCGGAATGGCCTGGGGACAAGGAGAATTAATTGCTTCGCCTGCCTCAGTTGCAAGATTGGTGGCAGGTATTGCCAATAGAGGAGTAATGATTCCCAATCGGTTTGTTTTAAAGATCCGTGATTCATCTGCCCAAATTGAAAAAGGAATTACGATAACACAGCCGGATTATGCAGATAAACTTTCAGAATATTTGAAAAAGCAAAGTGCAGGCAAATTAAATAAGCTCCACTTAACAGTTGCCGGTAAAACAGGTACCCCTGAAAGAATTTTTAAAGGGCAAAGGATAAATGATGGATGGTATGTTTTTTATGCACCAAAAATCAACGGGCCGGGTAATATTATAACCTGTGTACGCATTGAATCTACCAAAGGATCGGGTGATGCAGTTACACTGTCCGGGGATTTAATTATACCCAAATTATTGGAGTATGGATACATTAAAGGGTTTCCGGATAAGAATGCAAAGGATTCTGTAATAAACAATTGAATTCAGGTAATTTTAACACTGAATTATTCTTAGAAACCAGTAAAATTGATTTTTTACACGACTATACTTAAAGCTGTTATAAAAGCATGAATTTTTTTAAAGATAAAACTGATAAAAAACCGGATGTAAAAATGATTCGTGAAAACATTTTATTGTTTATCAAGGAACAGTTAGGTAAGTTGGAAGGTGGTGAAGGAAAAAATATTAAAGGCATAAATTTATTTATTTCTGCTAAAAACGAAGAAAAACACCTCTACGAATCTGCTGTATTTTATGATAACACCGATAGTTTTAAACATGAGGTGCAACGTATTGGCGATGATTACGCAATTGAACTTCCACAGGAATGGAATATGGATATAACTTTTGTTGATGAACTTCCTTCAAACGTAATACCTGTTCCGGATATACATGCCGGGCTTTTTATAAGAACGCATAAAAATATTTTACAAAAATCAGCTACTGCATATATCAGGATATTGAATGGAGAAGCAGAAAAGGATGTTTATACCATAAGATCTTCGGATGGAAAAATTACCATAGGACGTGAGAAAAAGGTTCAGGGTGAAGATGGCTTTTTCCGGGTAAATACAATTGCTTTTCCCGGTGATAGTTCACATGAGAGCAATAAATTTATAAGCAGGCAACATGCCCATATAAAATTTGATAACGAATCGGGACAATTTTATTTATTCGCAGATGAAAATGGCATACCTCCACGAAATAAAATTAAGATAAGAACTTTAGAAGCCGACACGCCGATAAAATTATACAGCACCCGTATAGGATATGCATTAAAAGAAGGTGATCAGATAATGTTGGGGCATTCTGCCATTTTGGAATTTAGTTATTTAAATGAAAGTTAATTAATGTAATGGCTAAAGTTTTTACAATTACTGAAGGGCTGGAGAATTTGGGTGCATTACGAACAGGCGGCCAGGGATCAGTTTATAAAGCCAGGCGTACCGGTGAAATTATTACAGCAGTTAAGCTGTTGCCTACACCCATTTACAGTGAGTCGCCCGATGACAAACATTTTACTGATTTTGAAAACGAAGTAAACAAGCTTAAAAGAGTAAATAAAAATCCTAACCCAAATGTTGTAAAAATTTTAAGTTCGGGTATCACCGAAACCGGTTCACTTCCATTTATTGAAATGGAATATATTGAAGGACCAGACCTGGAAGAATTATTACAAAGTCCCAATGACCCCATCTTCAGCATTAAAGAAGTAATAAAAGTTGCTGATCAGTTATCCAATGCATTATTACATTGCCACAAGGCTGATGTAAAGCATGGGGATATTAAAGCCAATAATATTAAATTCAACGTTCATACCGGGAATTATGTTTTACTGGATTTTGGTATGGCAATTATGACCGATGAGCAAAGACGCACCAGTTTACGCCAGGCCGGTGCTATAGAATTTATGGCGCCCGAACAAAATGAAGGCCATATTTTAAAGCAGACAGACGTATATAGTTTTGGAATAGTATTGTTTGAACTGGTGAGCGGTACGGTTCCGTTTCCTATAATTGACAAAGGTGAAACAGCCAGAAATAATGTGATGCTTGCCCACATGGAAAAAGAACCGCCGGACGTGCTTGCATTACGAAAAAATGCAATGCCATCTACCTGGAGCGAAGAAAGAAGAGCCAATGAAATGCAGGTTCCCGAATGGCTGGTTAATACAATTTATATCTGCCTGCAGAAAAAACCTGAGCAACGGTTTAATGATGGCGAAGCATTACATAATTATATTGTTTTAAGAAACACAAAGGCTATCCCCTCTATTACAATAAGTGATGAAGTGCTGCAATTACAGCAGGAGAAACATAAATTAATTGAGGAAAGAGATACGTTGCTGCAACAATTATCATTATTTCAGCAAAGAGAAAATAATAATGCTCAACGGATTTCACAAACCAGTTCTGAATATATGCCAAGCCGAAAAAAGGGTGCTTTTCCCTTTTTATTTTTCTTTTTGCTTATGGCCCTTACGGCCGGAGGAATGTATTGGTATTATAATCAGAAAGATAAACCGGCTATTAATAAATCCCCCGACCCCATACCAACGGCGGCTGCCAAAAAAACCACAGCTCAATATAAAGTGTTAGTCGCAAGGGCATATTTTTATGATCAGCCTGATGTTGCAACAAGGCGTTCTGCCTACATGGTTCCTTCAAATGATATCATTACTTCGCTCAATGAAAAAAACGGGTTTATCTATACAGAGTTTACCAACAGCAGGGGGCAAACTTCAAAAGGGTGGCTAAGAAAATCAGATTTGTTGACCCTCGATCAATGGAATACCAGGGAACCTGACTTAAATATTTCATCTTCCGCCGACGATGTAAATAACCAGCTTGCAGATGCAAGAAAGCTGATGAACGAACGCAAAACTAAACAAGCTTTATACATTTACAGTTACCTCGTTGAGCAAAAAGTTCCTGAAGCCATGTACGAATATGGAAATCTTGGATTACAAGGCAGAAATACAAACATTGATTGTGTTAAAGCCTACACCCTAATTGAGGAAGCTTCCAATTCAGGATACATTCCTGCCAAAAGAACCTTAGGTTTTTTATACATTTTTGCAGATAACCAGGATATACTTGAAATTAATAATTATGATAACTGCGGTTACAAAAGAGATGTTTATAAGGGCACAAAATTACTTACTGAATCTATGATGGCGGGCGATACTTTAGCAAAAAGGTTGATTGATGAGTTGAACATCCGGCAATCATTCCAAAATAATGATACAGTTGAGTAAGATATTTTTCCTGGTCGTTTATAAGTTTACTAATATGAAAAGCACTCTATTATTTTTTTTATGCATTTTGTTTTTTTTATCCTGTCAGCAGGCGGAAAAATCAACGCAGGCTGGTACAAAGCATGGTAATACTTATGATTATTATCCCCGGGCTAATATTTATTATGATATAGAACAAAAATATTATTTCGTTTTTGATTCCGTGCAGGGTGTATGGCAACAAAAAAATACTTTAACCAGCGAGGAAAATTCTTTGTTGAATAAAAAGGTTTTGATTACTAATCCATCCCTGCCGGTATACCTCGATAATGATCATCACCAGTTAATTTATGGTACTGTATTATATAGTTCTTCGGAAGAAATTAATAAAAAGTTTATTGAGGATTCTTTAAAGGTATTAAATGCTAAAAAAGGCAGGATTAAAGAGGATTCTTTAAAGATCTTAAAAGATAAAAAGGCAGGTCAGAAAGAAGAAAAAGAGAAAAAACGTAAAAGCGGGTTTAAAAAATTTTTGGATAATATATTCCGTAAAAAAGAGGACAAAAAGCTCTTCGATACCAGTTAGCAGGGCATAAGATGTTGTGCTAAAAAAAGAGTAAGAGATTTTTGTGGCATCCGGTACTATAAGCTGTTTCTTATTTTACCGGTTAGATCTTTTTCCAACATTTTTTCTGCCATCAATATCATATTCTTAAAAGCAATGGCATGCGATATTCCATGGCCGATTATAACAGGTTTGTTTACACCTAATACAGGTACGCCTCCATATATTTCAAAATTAAAGCGGTTAAAATGCGCATCGTTAATTTGCCGGCGACGAACAATATCATAAATGGATTCTGCAAATTTTAAAATAACATTGCCGGTGAAGCCCTCGCAAACCATTACATCTGCTTTATCGGTTAACAGGTCGCGACCTTCAACATTGCCTATAAAATTTATTTTTTTATTTTCTTTAAGCAATGGATAAGTAGCCTGCGTTAAAATATTTCCTTTGCCTTCTTCTTCGCCAAGGTTAATCAAACCAACCCGTGGATTATCAAAGTTTAAAATATGCTTTGCAAATAATGAGCCCAGCAATGCAAATTGCGATAAGTTTTCAGGTTTACAATCTCCGTTCAATCCCACATCAACCAGTAAGCCAAGTGTGCCATCTTCTCTGGGCAAATAAGCTCCAATGGTTGGTCGCAGCACACCCTCAATTGCTTTAATACTGAAGAGTGCTCCTACCATCATTGCCCCGGTATTACCTGCACTGATAAATGCATCTGCCTTGCTTTTTGCCAGTAAATGAAAACCTATGGCTATGGAGGAATGCTTTTTTTCTTTTAAAGCTTTAGTAGGATGCTCATGCATTTCAATAACCTGTGAGGCATGAATTATCTGTAAGTTATCTGTTGAAATATTATGTTGCTCCAACAATTCGTTTATTGCCGGCTCATCACCAATGAGAAGTAATGTAGTCTCAGCATTTCGTATTTGCAGATATTCTTCAACACCCTTTATGGCTTCCAGAGGTGCAAAGTCGCCGCCCATCATATCCAATGCTATCTTCATTAGTTCGTTGGTTAATCTTCAAAAGTGGTCGATGGGGACACCGACCACGGCTACCTGCCACGGTTGGTGTCCTCACCAACCGTTTTACAAATTAAAATTCCAAAACAAAAGATGAAGTTAATCAATCTTTATTTTGGAACTAAATCATTATCCACATGAAGACCTTAAAAAGATACGCATAGGTAGTTGATAGGCTGCGATTGTTTATTCTTATTGTTTAATAAACTTTTGGCTCATCATTAATTCATTTAATACAGTTACGCGGATAAAGTATGCACCCTTTTGCAGATTGGAAATTGAAATTTCAATTGTTCTGTACATAGAGCCTGAGCGGTAGTTGATTACAACCCTTCCACTTGCATCCTGTATCTGCACATTTACAACTCCTTTTAAATCGGCCGAACCTTTATAAGCAAGTTTTAAAAAGTCTTTTGCAGGATTAGGATAAATCACCCAGTCATTATTACTTTTTGGAATTGTATTACGTTGCGATTGTTTATTATTTTCCTTTACAGCAGTTACGGGGCTGGCTGGTTTTATTATTTGAGTATTTACAGCAACAATAGGGGACAATGCAATTGTATTATTATTTCCATCGTATATCCTTATCCTGTAAAGATTTTTACCTGGGAAATAATGTTTATCATTAAAAAAAAATATATCATCCTCAGTGTAATTTCTAAGCATGCGGTCCCTTGCTGCTTCTGTCCATGCAATACCATCAGCACTTCTTAGTAAAAGATAGCTGGTTTTGGAATTGCTCATCACCATGTTCCAGTTAAGTTTAACTATAGCATTATTTCCATCATAAACAGCAGTAAGTTCTACTTTTTGTGAAAAAGAAGAAAGAACCATACCCGAATAAATCAACGAAATCAATACAATTCTTTTCATGAGATATTGCCAATCTAAAAAGAATAGACCGTAGAAAATAAATAAACATATTTGGAATGTAGTTAAGAATTTTATAAATAAAATTTGTAATCTGTTACCTTTGCTCCGCTACTAAAGATTTTTACATTAAATAACTAAGAGATGAAAGTAACTGTTGTAGGTGCAGGCGCAGTGGGTGCAACCACTGCTGATAATATTGCAAGAAAAGAACTTTGCGAAGAACTTGTTTTACTTGATATAAAAGAAGGACTTGCAGAAGGCAAAGCTATTGATATGATGCAGACATGCACTTTACTGGGCTTTGATACAAAGGTGGTTGGCAGTACTAATGATTATTCAAAAACAAAAGGAAGCAATGTAGTGGTTATTACTTCCGGTATACCCCGTAAGCCGGGCATGACACGTGAAGAATTGATAGGTATAAATGCTGGCATAGTAAAAGGGGTAACACAAAATATTCTGCAGCATTCGCCTGATGCAATAATTATTGTTATCAGCAACCCTATGGATACAATGACCCACCTCGCTTTGCAGACAAGTGGTTTACCAAAGGAAAGAGTGATTGGGATGGGAGGTATTTTAGACAGCAGCCGGTTTAAATATTATTTATCAACAGCTATTGGTTGTTCTGCAGCTGACCTGCAGGCAGTGGTTATTGGAGGGCACGGAGATTCTACCATGATACCATTAACAAGGCTGGCAACTTACAATGGAACACCGGTTAGTACTATCATAAATGAAGAACAACTTAAAAAAATAGCATCTGATACTATGGTGGGTGGCGCAACACTAACAGGCTTATTGGGAACATCAGCCTGGTATGCACCCGGCGCTGCAGGTGCGGCATTGGTTGAAACAATTATACGGGACGAAAAAAAGTTAATGCCTTGTTGTGTTAGTCTTAATGGTGAATATGGGCAAAAAGATATATGCCTTGGTGTACCTGTGGTGGTTGGCAAAAATGGCTGGGAAAAAATTATTGATTTCAAACTAAATGAAGAAGAGCAGGCAGCATTTAATAAAAGTGCAGATGCTGTAAGAGCTATGAATAATGTATTGGCAACGCTGAATGTTTAAGCTTGAACGATGAAAATTAATTCCATTGCCTTTTGTATTGCATTTATTTTTTTGCTTACAAGCTGCTCTCCCCATTTTACATTTAAGAACAGCAAATTATTAAACGATTATCCATCCGGTTCCGGCATAACATATTTCAACAATAATATTTATTTAATTGGTGATGATGCCGGCAATTTATTAATTATGGATACTGCATTCCGGATTGCTGACAGTATCAGGCTTTTGGAATCAGAACAAAAAAGAATATCAAAAGAATTAAAACCTGACCTGGAAGCAGCAACTGTAGTAACCATTAATAATGCAGATGAAATATTATTGGTTGGTTCCGGATCATTATCTCCACATCGTAATGCCGGGTGGCTGATAAATCCTGTCAATAAACAACAAACCCGCCTGGATCTTAACACATTTTATGATCGCCTTAAAAAAGATGGAATTGATGCCTTAAATATAGAAGGAATAACTTCCATTCCCGCTGGTATTGTATTATCCAGCCGCGGCAATAAATCTATTCCCGCTAATCATTTAATATTTACTTCAAATGCTTTCTGGAATAACCAGGATAGCACTGCAATTAAGATTATCAAGGTGGGATCAAACACTGACACGGCCTTTTTTAATGGTGTTTCCGGACTCGAATATTCAAAGCTTTCTGATCAGTTGTTGCTAACCGTTAGCACAGAGAATACTTACAATACAGTGGACGACGGAACTATTGGCAAAAGCTATTTATGGATGATCAATAATATATCAGCAAAAAAAAATTTGATAGCGGTTAATCCAAACAAAATAATTGATCTTGAAAAACTGGATGAGAGATTTAAAGGACATAAAATTGAATCAGTTTGTATTATTTCTGAAAATAAAAAAGAGATGCAGCTTGTATTTGTTTCGGATGATGATAAAGGGACAAGCGGTTTGTTTACAGTAGTAATAAAAAAATAGAATTATTTACTGCCTTATAAATTACTATATTAAAACTTTTTACATGAGAAATTTTTCAAAAAAAATACTAATCGCTGGTTTATTTTTTTACCTGCCTTTTAATGCGATTGCATGGGGGGTGCTGGGGCACAGGATAGTTGGTGAGATCGCCGAAAGCTATCTGACATCTGATGCTAAAAAAGAAGTGATAAGAATATTAGGAACAGAATCTATTGCCATGGCGAGTAACTGGTCTGATTTTATAAAGTCTGACAGTACATTCGATTATCTCTCTCCCTGGCATTACTTAAACCTGAAAGGGGGATTAACGTATAAGGAAGTGCAAACTTTTTTAAAAACTGACACATCAGTGAATGCTTATACCAGGATGAATTTTTTAGCCAGGCAATTAAAAAATAAACAGCTTACAAAAGAAATGAAAGCGTTTTATTTAAAGCTCCTTATACATATTGTAGGAGATATTCATCAGCCGCTGCATGTAGGGAGGCCTGACGACCAGGGCGGCAACAGGATAATGGTATTATGGTTTAATTCACCTTCAAATATGCACCAGGTGTGGGATAGCAGGCTTATAGATTTTCAGCAGCTGAGCTATACAGAATATACTCAAGCTATTAATCATACAACTAAAGCACAGCGGATGCTGTGGCAAAAGCAACCCATTAGTGAGTGGATGTGGGAATCCTATCAAATTGCAGAAAAAATTTATAGTGATGTATTACCCGATGAGAAATTGGGATACAATTACAATTTTAAATACATACAAATATTGGAGAGACAATTATTGAAAGGGGGTGTTCATTTAGCTGGATTGCTTAATGAGATATTTAAAGTAAGAGGGAAAGGATGAGATGAGTTTATGATGTTATGGAATTGTAACCGGAAAAGATGCCCGGTTTGAGTTCGCTTACATTCATATTCCATAACGCTGGCGCCATTTGTAAAAATGCTGCTGTAGTGATCTGCAGTTCACGGCAAATGTTAGCATCCCTGCTGTTCTCATGCACCTGGATTGCTTTTACAATTTGTGTTTCGGTGAATCTTGTTTTTTTCATAATTATCCATTTAAAGTTAGAATTTTATTCAACTTTTAAATGGACCAACTTCGGGGGAGCTTACATAACAATGAAAAGTTTAAGAGCTTATCATTACAAGTCAATTGCTCATTTCCTGTTTTAAGTGTCGCTTGTATTCGGTCTAATTGCATACTTAGAATGTGTCACGCCGCCTTGCAGCAAACCAAATCCTATGTTTACATTTTTATAAATCGATAAATTGAGAAAGAATAAATATTGAAAGAACAGAGGACGGAATAAGATGGTAAAACCGAATAGGCATTTAAGCCTTCATAACATGATTATCACCGTCCCCTTTCTTACTAGGATGCTGAACAGTTCACAATACTTTTTTAAAAGTTTGCATTAGGATAGA
Organism: Chitinophagales bacterium 65-1; assembly: GCA_002050465.1. Lineage (GTDB taxonomy): Bacteria > Bacteroidota > Bacteroidia > Chitinophagales > Chitinophagaceae > Ginsengibacter. Next base: position 3 of record MWYX01000044.1, on the reverse strand, counting down.
TAG
>MWYX01000060.1 GCA_002050465.1 Chitinophagales bacterium 65-1 | reverse complement strand
GGCTTAAGCAATGAGGGCTTTGTTTTTTTTACAAATTATGAAAGCAGAAAAGGCACTGAATTAACTGAAAATCCATTTGCTTCCTTATTATTTTTCTGGAAAGAACTGGAAAGGCAAGTACGGATAGAGGGGACCGTAACAAAAACGGATGAAGAAAAAAGTTCTGCGTATTTTTTAAGCAGACCTGCACTAAGTAAAATAAGTGCATGGAGTTCAGCGCAAAGCAGGGTTATACAGAGCCGTGATGAACTGGAAAAAAATGTATTAAAATACCATGAACAATTTAGAAATGAAGAAATTTTACGACCCCCATACTGGGGTGGATATGCTGTAAAGCCAACCCGGATTGAATTTTGGCAGGGAAGGCCCAGCAGGTTGCACGATCGTTTACAATACAGGCTTAGTAATGATAACTGGATAATAGAAAGGCTAGCGCCGTAATAAGTAAATAAAGTTTGTTCGCCGATCTGCTTTTTATACATTATTTACTTTATATACTAATTGGAGCTATGCTCCTTTTTTAACAGCAGTTTTCTTTGAAGTTTTGGATGTTCTTGTTTTACCAAAAGAGCCTTTAAAGGTTTTCCCTTTTTTTGTTTTTTTATCTCCACGTCCCATAACTTATTTTGAATTTTAATTTTAAAATAAAAAGCAAGACACAATCTGCATCTTGCTTTTAATGCATTGCCAAGGGTTATATCTTACCTGATAATTCTTTGCCTGCCTTAAATTTAGCCACTCTTTTAGCTTTAATTTTAATAACCGCACCTGTTTGTGGGTTACGGCCATTACGGGCAGCCCTTTTGCTTACGGAAAAAGTGCCAAAACCAACCAAGGTAACTTTTCCACCACCTTTTAAGGTTTTAGTAACTGCTCCTACAAAAGAATCTACGGCAGCATTTGCCTGGGTTTTTGTAACACCGGCATCATCGGCAATTTTCGTAATTAATTCAGCTTTGTTCATAGTAAAAGGTTTGATTTTTTATTGTGAGCAAATATAGCCGGTTTTTAACTGTAACAAATTTTTTTTACACTTTTTTTAAAATATAAGTATCTCTGTAAATCCGCATGTGGTAAGGGTTTATATAAGGTATGATGTTTGATAATGAAAAATTTATTTTTTTCTCGTTACTTGTAATGCAGTGCTACAAAGGGTTTTAAGCCCTTTGGTTTTAAGTCCTTTACAGCAAAGGCTTCTATCGGAACACGTTAGATAAATTATAAAAAAAATCTTTTTTTAATTTATGCACAATTATTGCACAGATTCCAATAAGGTCCTGAATGCAATAAATCCATTACCCCATTTTTGCAGAGCTTTTTTCCTTAGTTGTGTGGCATGTTTCAGTATGTACTCATCATAATTTTTTCTTGCGTTTGTAAAATATTGTATTACAAAAGTTGGTCCTTCAGTTTCATCTGTTTCAAGCAGGCGAAAAAATTTATATTCGTCAAAAAGTGCTGTAGCCATTATCTCCGGAATATGCTCTTCGGTTTGCCATTTTATCCAATCGCTTAAAATGGCATGGTTCACTTTTATTGATATGTTATATACGAGCATTATATATCTATTTCAATATAAGTTGGGCAATGGTCGCTGTGTTTCACTTCAGGAAATATTTTTACGTCCCTGATTTTATTTATTAAATTTTCTGTGACATTAATATAATCAATGCGCCAACCTTTATTTTCCAGGCGTGTTGTGGGTCGTAAAACATTCCACCATGTATATTGATGCGGTTCTTTATTTAAAACACGAAAACCATCAATAAAACCATTGGCTAAAAATTTATCGAACCAAGCTCTTTCTTCCGGTAAAAATCCTGTTGTTTTTTTATTGGAAACCGGGTTATGGATATCAATTTCCTTATGGGCAATATTATAATCACCGCAAACAATTAATTTTTTTCTTGTCTTTTTAAGCGCATTCAGGTAATCTAAAAATTCATCAAGCCAAACATATTTGTAAGCCTGCCTTATTTCTCCGCTGGTACCCGATGGGAAATAAGCATTTATTAAAGTAACCTCTCCAAAATCAGCACGGATAACCCTCCCCTCAAAATCGCTTTGCTCAATGCTGCATCCTTCAACTGTGTTATCAGGTTTAATTTTACTAAGAATGCCAACACCACTGTAACCTTTTTTTTGCGCACAAAACCAATGCGTATGAAAGCCCAATGCCTCGATAGCGGCAATATTGATATCGCCTTTATGTGCTTTAACTTCCTGCAGGCAAATAACATCAGCAGGATCAGTTTTAAGCCAATCAATAAAACCTCTTTTTATGGCTGCACGTACACCGTTAACATTGTAAGATATAATACGCATATTTCTTTATGATTACATGCAAAGGAAACCCTCTATGAAAAATTCCAAAATTTCTTTTTAAGAAAATAGAATAATAATACAAATATTACCAATGCTATTACCACATACAAAAAAGTAATTTTATTAAAAGGTGATTTAAAAGGAGTAAAAGTATTTATTCCGGCGTTTTTTTTAATTATAGGCCCTGAAAAATAACAATGATCAAAAACGGCATTCCCCTCAATCTTCATTGGAGTTTTTTCACCATAGTACCTGAAATTGCAATTTTTGTAAACAATATTTTCTCCCCACGAAGTAATTAACGTTTGTGCACCTGCAACATTTTGATATTCGAAATCAATATGGCAGTTGGAAATTGAAGAAGCAATTTCTGAATTGATTGTACCCCATGTGCCAAGGCTTTCGGCAAATACATGACTTATATAGGTTGGAAAATATCCATGCTGATTATTGTAAATAAATCTTATTACGCCACCCGCAATATTCGCATGATCAATGATCCAGTTACCGGCCATTCTTTCTCCACCATATAACCCTGTGGCAAATATTGTATGCGTGCCGCCCCAGCAATAAATATTTGAAATAACATTTGCTTTTTCCTGGTCCTGCCCTCCTGAAATACACAGCTTGCAGTTTTCAAACTGAACCTTGTTAATGATCGTTATTTCTGCATTTCTGGTTACCTCATTTGGTGAAGAGCAAATACCCACCACAAAATTATTAATGATCATTTCTTCAATTTCTATTCCGGTGCTACCTGTATTTGACCAAAACCCTTTATACATGCCATAAAAAGGCTTCAATCCCGGATAACCTCCATCAGCAGGGATTTTATCAGTACTAAGATTAGTAAAAGGATCAATTACAATTGCTGCATATGGGGAATACCTGCTGTCCCGGCAAATATTATCTTTAAAATTTTCGAAGGATGTATTAAAAAATTTAGGGCGGTCACCCATATTGGGCGGCGTAAAAAGTCCTGTAATTTTTAATTTTCTGATCTTACACCCTTTTCCATTTTGTATGCCGATGGCAAAGGTATTTGTGAAGGTGGGATATAGCTCACTGCCCATGTTGGCATCCCAAAATGATGATTCGCCCAATACTTCAAGGGTACAAAAAGAGCCTGAACTTATAATCAGGGGGTTGGAAATTTTATATTTTCCAACGGGTAAAAAAACAGTCCTGATATTATTTTTTATGCAGGTGTTTATTGACTTCTGAATGGCTGTATGATCATCCGTATTATTTCCTTTTGCGCCAAACCATTTTACAGAAAAATATTGATTAACAGCTTTAGGATTTACGGTTAATGTAGTATCAAAAATCTGTGTATGATAATTGGCCTCTATAATACCCCCGTTGATCGTTCCTTTACCCGATATTCTGCCGCCTTCAAACTTTACTATTTTACCATCAGGAATTGTGAGCGTTCCATTTACAATGGTATTAGTACTGATTATTACCGTATTTATATTAGAACTAAAAGCACTTTGTAATACACCTGTCTGGTCTGTTTGTGAATTATCTTTTACGATATAGGTTTGAGAAAATACATTTCCATAGAATAAAAGGAGTATAAACAGCAAATTTTTCATGCAATAAAGATAACTATTCAATTCCTTCTTAATAAATCGGTATGGAAATATACAAGATGTCTATTTACTCAAATGCATACTCCTTTCTTTATATAACTGCCTGAAATAAGGATCCCGAAGGTCTTTGATAAATCGAATGGCTTCACCTGTGCTTTTCATTTCAGGTCCTAACTCTTTATTAACTCCTGGAAATTTATTGAAGGAAAATACGGGCTCTTTAATGGCAAAGCCTGTAAGCTTTTTATCAAAAGTGAAGTCTTTTAATTTTTTGTCACCCAGCATTATTTTAGTGGCAATATTTAAATACGGTATTTGATATGCCTTGGCAATGAACGGAGTTGTTCTCGATGCCCGTGGATTTGCTTCTATCACAAACACTTCATTGTTTTTTATGGCAAACTGAATATTGATAAGTCCTAAAATATTTAATTTCCTCGCAATTTTTTCTGCATATTCCTCCATGGTATGAACTATCAAAGGAGATAAATTAAACTGTGGTAATACCGCATTGCTGTCTCCGCTGTGTATACCGGCCGGTTCAATATGTTCCATCACTCCCATTACATGAAAATCTTCTCCATCAAATATGGCATCTATTTCGGCTTCCTGGCAGCGATCCAAAAAATGGTCTATTAAAATCTTATTGCCGGGAAGATGTTTTAATAAACTCAGTACTCCTTTTTCCAGCTCTTCATCATTTAAAACAATACGCATTCTTTGTCCGCCTAAAACATAGCTGGGCCTTACCAATACAGGATAGCCAACACTTTTCGCAACTTCAATTGCATCATCTGTATCATATGCTGTTCCATAATTGGGATAAGGGATCTCCAGTGCTTTCAGCATGTCGCTGAATCTCCCACGGTCTTCAGCAATGTCCATACTATCGAATGATGTTCCGATAATATTAATACCTTTCTCATGCAATCTTTTGGCAAGTTTTAAAGCAGTTTGCCCGCCTAACTGAACAATAATTCCATAGGGTTTCTCATGTTCAATTATTTCCCAGATGTGTTCCCAGAAAACCGGTTCAAAATATAATTTATCAGCAATATCAAAATCAGTTGAAACGGTTTCAGGATTACAGTTTATCATGATAGCTTCATAGCCGCATTCCTTAATGGCAAGTAATCCATGGACACAGCAGTAATCAAATTCAATACCCTGCCCTATGCGATTAGGTCCGGAACCTAGAACAACTATTTTTTTCTTGTCTGATATTTTACTTTCATTTGATAGCTCATGATTTGTATTATCCTCGAAAGTTGAATAGAAATATGGCGTCTTCGCCACAAACTCTGCACTGCAGGTGTCTACCATTTTAAAAACACGGATTATTCCTAATAACTTTCTTTTTTGATAAATATCTTCATCCGTATAACCCTCGCCCATTATCCTTGACATCTGCTCATCACCAAAACCTAATTGTTTGGCTTTTCTTAAAAGATCATCAGGTATTGTATCAAGATCATATTTTGCGATCTCTTTTTCACAATCACAAATTTTTTGTATCTGGTAAATAAACCACCTGTCAATACCTGTTGATTCACAAATTCTTTTTACGCTTACCCCTATCATCAACGCATCTTTAATACGAAAGATCCTATCCCATTTTGGTACTTTTAAATATTCAATTATCTCTTCAGCATACATAAGGCTTTTGCCATAATAGCCGAGCCCTACTGCTTCATTCTCCAAACTCTGACATGCCTTTTGAACTGCTTCCGGGAAACTTCTCCCGATTGCCATTACTTCACCAACTGATTTCATTTGTAATCCTAACGTATCATTAGCGCCTTTAAATTTATCAAAATTCCATCTCGGAATTTTTACGATAACATAATCAAGGGCAGGCTCAAAAAATGCAGAAGTGGTTTTGGTGATTTGGTTTTTTAATTCATCAAGATTATATCCAATCGCAAGCTTTGCAGCAATTTTTGCAATGGGATAACCTGTGGCTTTGGATGCCAAAGCAGAAGATCGGCTAACCCGGGGATTTATTTCGATTGCAATGATTTCTTCTGTCTGAGGGTTCAATGCAAACTGAACATTACAACCTCCTGCAAAATTGCCCAGGTCTCTCATCATAGTAATAGCAGTATTGCGCATTTTTTGATAAGCAGTATCACTCAGCGTCATACCAGGAGCAACCGTTATGGAGTCACCTGTATGAATCCCCATCGGGTCAAAATTTTCTACCGTACAAATAATTACCACATTATCATTAGCATCTCTTAAAAGCTCTAACTCAAATTCTTTCCAACCCAACAAGGCTTTTTCCACTAAAACCTCATGCATTGGTGATGCCTGTAACCCACGATTCAGCGCTTCATCTAATTCATCTTTACTATGTATAAAACTTCCACCGGTACCTCCCAACGTAAAGGAAGGACGAATAACTAAGGGAAATCCTATTTCTTGGGCAAACTCTTTTCCCTCTAAAAATGAATTAGCAGTTTTTGCTGTAGCAACAGGAACGCCCAATTCTATCATCCATTGCCTGAATTTTTCCCTGTCCTCCGCTTTATCAATCGCTTTAATATCTACGCCGATCAATTTTACTTTATACTTTTCCCAAATACCAAGTTCATCTCCTTCTTTACAAAGGTTTAATGCCGTTTGGCCGCCCATTGTGGGAAGAACAGCATCGATTTTATTTTCTTCCAGGATCTGTTCAATACTCTCAATAGTTAAAGGAAGAAGATAAACTTTGTCTGCCATCATTGGGTCTGTCATGATGGTGGCCGGGTTGCTGTTAATGAGAATTACTTTAATACCTTCTTCTTTCAGGCTTGTTGCAGCTTGCGTACCGGAATAGTCAAATTCACATGCCTGGCCGATAATAATCGGGCCTGAACCAATGATAAGAACAGATTTAATGGATGAATCTTTAGGCATATTTTTTTGCCCCTCATTGTCAAAAAAAAAGGAATTCTTTGAAGAAGGCGGGCAAAAGTACTACACAGCAATTAAATTCCGCAAGAAAATCAAATGTGGAATTATATAGTATAAAATTTTATATTAAATACCTTTTCTCTGAGCCGAATAAATCGGATACTAATCTTTTAAATACAAAAAGTTTATCAACGGGACTGGGTTTACTATCAATTTCAGCAAAATGTTGTTTTACCTTATCTACAGTTCCTTCAGCATCATCTAATAAATCGTGAGCCTTATTTTTTAAATGAGCTATAAACTCCTGTCTTTCTTCGGGAGACATACTGTAATATTTAAGAAGAGCAACGCCTACAGCGGCTCCTAAAATAAGTGCTCCTATTGTATTTCCTTTAGTCATAATAAATGTTTTAAATTTTTAGGCTTTAGATTTGCGTATCTGTAAATATGCTTAACATCAGAATTATTACCTTACATAAACCGTTCCTGTTTTTTTGTTTTCAGATTTTTTTTTCTTCTTTGTCTGCTCAGTTATTCCCTCCAAAAAATTATCCTAAAGGTTATTTTATATACCCTGTACAGGCAAAAATAGGTCTGGCGGCAAATTTTGGGGAATTACGTCCCAATCATTTTCACATGGGGCTGGATTGCAGAACTGATCAAAAAGAAAATGCAGGAATTATAGCCGCTGCTGACGGTTATATTGCACAGGTAAAAATTGAGCCGGGCGGGTTCGGCAGAGCAATTTATATAAATCATCCCAATGGTTTGACTACTTTATACGCTCACCTTAATAATTTTTTTCCTGCATTGGAAAAATACGTTAAAGAACAGCAATATAAATTGGAATCATGGCAGGTATTCTTAAATATTCCACCAAATCTTTTCCCTGTAAAACAAGGTGAGTTTATTGCTTTTAGCGGTAATACAGGTGGCTCACAAGGGCCCCACCTTCATTTTGAAATAAGAAATACCAAAACCGATAAGGTTATTAATCCTTCATTGTTTGGCTTCCCTGTTCCGGATAATGTACCTCCAACATTAATCCGCTTAGCTATGTACGACCGGTGTATAAGTACTTATTCACAAATACCAAAATTATATCCATTAAAAAAATTACATAATCAATACGTTCCCTCAACTTCTACAATTATTACTAATACTGATAGAGTAAGCTTTGGCATTTCTGCTTTCGACAGGTATACGGGTTCTGCAAATCCCAATGGGATTTATGAAGCAACGATATATTTTGATGGTATGCCGATGGCTGGATTTCAATTAGATAATATCTCCTACAATGAAACCAGGTATATGAATGCTCATATCGATTATAAATTGAAAACAGGTGGAGGTCCTTATGTTCAGCATCTTTCCCGGCTACCGGGGTCTCCTGAAGGCGTATATAAAGATGTGGAGACTGATGGGATCATTTATTTGGAGGATGATAGTGTTCATCAAATAAAAATAGAGGTTAAAGATGCGTATGATAATATTTCAATTTTACAGTTTACAATAAGACGCGGACAAATAAATGAAAATAAATACAAAAAAGATTCATCAGAAACAAGAAAATTTAGTCCGGGGTTTGTGAATGTATTTGACAGAGAAGATATTCAAGTAATACTGGGAGAAAATGATCTGTATGACTCGATCAATTTTTTCTATACAAAAAAAACTTCAACAATATCAAAATCAATTTCAGCATTGCATACTGTGCATACGGCGGTGGTACCGGTTCATAGCCATTTTACTATACGCTTAAAACCTGTTGCTTTGCCGGTTGGCTCTGATAAAATAATTATGCAACGAACCTGGGGAAGTAAAATGGATGTAGTGAAACCTGAAACAGACAGAGAATGGTATTCGGGAAAATTCAGGGAGTTTGGTAATTTTCAATTACTGGTTGATAGTCTGCCTCCTGTAATTTCTCCAATCGGAATCAGGGATAATGCTAGCCTTTCCCGTGCCTCACAAATAATATTTATCATTACTGACAATATGAAAAAAATAAAATACTTTCGGGCAGAACTTGATGGAAAATGGCTGCGTTTTACTAATGATAAAGGAAGAAGCTTTATTTATAGATTTGATGAGAAGTGCCCCGCGGGTAATCACGAATTAAAAGTTAGCGTAGAAGATGAAGCAGGAAATCAAACTACAAAAATGTATCGTTTCACAAGATGAGGCAACTTTTTAAAATATCTGCACGTATTAATAAATAATCAATGAGTAATTTATCAGAAGGGGATAAAGCTCCGGATTTTACATCAAAGGATCAAAATGGAAAAACTGTTTCCTTAAATGCCTATGTAGGCAAAAAGGTTGTGCTGTACTTTTATCCGGAAGATGATACCCCAACGTGTACTGTTGAAGCATGCAATCTCAGGGATAATTATTCATTATTAAAACGGAAAGGAGTGGTTGTTTTAGGAGTGAGTCCGGATGATGAAAAGAAACATAAAAAATTTGAACAAAAATTTGCACTTCCTTTTACTTTGATTACGGATGAAGACAAAAAAATAATTGATGAGTATCAGGTTTGGGGAGAGAAGAATTTATATGGCAGAAAATATATGGGATTGCATCGCACTACTTTTTTAATTGATGAGAAAGGCATTATTAAAAAAATATTCAAAAAACCAAGATCAAAAATGCACAGCGAAGAGATTTTAGCAGCCTGGGAAGCAATTGATAAACAAAAAAATATTTAGATAAAAAATCTATTTATGACAAAACAATTAACTTTTACTGCCACATTCATCAGTATTATTTTTATTATAAGCGGCTGCAGCAAAGGCAGTAGTGGAGGAGGTGATCCCACACCACCACAAACTAATCCCTGTGCAACCTTATCATTTAAATTTGCCGCAGATGTGAAGCCAATTATGGATGCAACCTGTGCCATTAATTCTGGTTGCCATGCAACAGGCAGCACTAACAAAGGAGGGGCCTTAACAGATTATAATAAAATTTTTGTAAAACGGGCAGATATCAAATCCCAAATTGAAGCCGGACTTATGCCGCAAACAGGCTCCCTTACTGCTGATCAAAAAAACAAGATCATTTGCTGGATTAACAGCGGCGCTCCAAATAATTAATTTTGGGTGATGGCTGATTATTCTATCAAAGAAAATTCGTGGATTGCAAAGCTTGCCGCAAGAAAATTAAAATCACCGGATGCAGCCATCGTAATAGGTAAAACCATCCATCTTTATAATTCCTCTAAGCAACAATTTTTACAAAATGAAAGGTGGCTAAAGCATGAGTTATGCCATGTAAAGCAGTTTGAGCAAAATGGCTTTATTGTGTTTATTATAAAATATTTATGGGAAAGCGTAAAGCATGGGTACTACCATAATAGGTATGAAATAGAAGCAAGAGAGGCTGAGGATTGCTAAGATTAGTGTATTTTTTTGAAAACGTAATCCGTCTGTTTTTCCGGTTTTTGCTCCCCAAACTCACTTTAAGATTATGAAAATTAATCAAATACAAAAAAGCGTTGTTTGGTAGCTGACGAGCAAGTGCTAAGCGTTTGTAATCCTATTCAACTTTATCAATAAGTTTAAGCTGACGGAACACGGAATGGCACCACATCGCAAAGCCCTGATCCGTTAGCTGCTCTTTTGAATTTATTTCCCATCCCTCACCTTACCCATTCCACTTCATCGAAATCAAATTCTCTTTCTGTTATATCAGTAGTAATTAATTTTCCCTGCGAAGAAACTTCCTTTACCGTTGTTTCAAAAATAATATTCTCTTTTTTCAATTTTATTCTTTTATTCAAGCCAAATAAATATTGATTGTATTCAAAAAGCATTTTTTCAAATCTATTATTCTGTAATTCATCATACCTTGTCATTACTGCTTGATGAAGTTCTTTTGCCAGATCAAGAACATTGAAATCTTTCCCTGTTATTTGTTTAAGAGAAACGGGTTTAAAAACCGCATGTAAATTAAACTCTGTTTGATTAACATTTATTCCAATTCCAATTACAGCCCACTGCCAGTTATTACCTTTAATTACATTTTCAATCAATATCCCTCCTGCCTTCCTGTCATTCCAAAAAATATCATTAGGCCATTTGATTTTAGTTTTATCCCCTGCATACTTTTTAAAAAAATCACTACAGGCTAATGAAACTGCCAAGCTCAAATGAAATTGTTGGGAAAGCGTTAAAAAGCCTGTTGTTACTGCAATACTTAATATAATATTTTTCCCTTTTTCTGTCTTCCAGGTATTTCCCCTCCTCCCTTTTCCATGTGTTTGTTCATAGGAAAACCACGCAGTGCCGTGCTTTGCCGAGCCGTTACGAATCATTCCCATGGCATAGTTGTTGGTACTGTCCACGCTGGTTAGGATTTTAAAAGAATTTTCGGCTGAATGCATTGATTTATGATTGAGAAAGAAGTAGTATTTTTGAACGAATCCCGCTAGCTGCCTGTCCGGCAGGCGGGGCTTTGGGTGCAGTTAAAAAACTTTAATAAACCTCTGCAATCTACAGGAATAAACTTATTTTCTAGGGAAGAAATCACTTAGATAATAATTTAAAAGAAAAACATTTGAATAATTTAACCGTATTGGCTAACAGAAAAAAAAACAGTCAGACCAGATTAACAAGAAATAGCAGGATTTTTAAAACTATCATTCACGCAATACAGGAAAAAAAAGGTGAAAAAATTGTAAGTCTTGATCTTCGTAAAATACCAGAAGCTGTGGCTGATTTTTTTATTATATGCGAAGCCACCAATAATACCCAATTAAAAGCTGTTGCTGATTCAGTGGAATTTGAAGTAAAAAAAAATTGTGGCGAGTTGCCATATAAACATGAGGGAAGACAGGGGGAACAATGGATATTGATAGATTATGTGAATGTTGTTGTTCATGTAATGCTCACCGAGACAAGAAAGTTTTATAGCCTGGAGGAAATGTGGAACGATGCACCCGTTATGGAACATTAATTAATAAATTAAAATATAATTTTCGCAATTGCTGAATTAGAAATAAACATTGCAAGAAAAGTAGTTATGGCACAGCAAGATTTAAAGAAACAAAATCCCAGGAAGATAAACCCTAATAATCTTCCGGGTACTGATGAAGACCCTAAAAAACGCCCTCGTTTTAATGTGTATTGGATATATGGATTAATTTTCGCCGCTATTATTGGATATAATATGCTTAGAACAGTAAGTACTGCAGGCGTAGAAACCAACATAGAAGCCTTTAAGGAACTGGCAAAGCAAGGCGACGTTAATGAAATAAAAGTTATCAGAAATAAAAAATTTGTAAGAGTATTTTTAAACAAAGACAGCGTTAGCAATAAGCCTGCTGTTTACAATAGCATTTTAAAAAGCGGCCAATATGAAACTATTACAAAACTGGCCCCACCACAATTATACTTTACTATAAGTGATGATAAGAACTTTACTGAACAAATGGAAAATTTCCGCCAGGAAAATCAAACCATAAAACCGTTTAGTACCACTTATGATGATGAAGGTGAATTATTCGGGCAGATCATCAGCACCTTATTACCCATTTTATTGATAGGCTTTTTATTTATAATGATGATGCGTAAAGTGGGCGCAGGTGGCGGCGGCGGCGGACCCGGGGGAATTTTTAATATCGGAAAATCAAAGGCTACTTTATTTGATAAAGGAACAAGAGTAAACATAAATTTTGGTGACGTTGCTGGTTTGGATGAAGCCAAAGTAGAAGTGATGGAAATTGTTGACTTTCTAAAAAATCCTAAAAAATATACAGCGCTTGGCGGTAAAATTCCTAAAGGTGCTTTATTAATTGGCCCTCCCGGCACAGGTAAAACTTTATTGGCAAAAGCAGTTGCCGGTGAAGCACAAGTACCTTTCTTTAGCCTTAGCGGAAGTGATTTTGTTGAAATGTTTGTTGGCGTTGGGGCAAGCCGTGTAAGAGATCTATTTAAACAGGCAAGGGAAAAAGCGCCATGCATAATTTTTATTGATGAAATAGATGCCATCGGCCGTGCAAGAGGGAAAAACATGATGATGAGCAATGATGAAAGAGAAAATACATTGAATCAATTGCTGGTGGAAATGGATGGATTTGGAACTGATCTTGGAATTATTATTCTTGCTGCAACCAACCGCCCTGATGTATTGGATAATGCATTATTACGGCCGGGCAGATTTGACAGGCAGATATCTATAGATCGTCCGGACCTGGTAGGCCGTGAAGCAATTTTTAAAGTGCATCTCGTTCCTATAAAAATTTCTCAAACACTGGATATTCATAAACTTGCTGAACAAACACCTGGTTTTGCAGGAGCAGATATTGCAAATGTTTGTAATGAAGCTGCACTGATTGCCGCCAGAAAAGGAAAAGATGCAGTGGATATGAGTGATTTTCAGGATGCCATTGACAGGGTTATTGGCGGATTGGAAAAAAAGAACAAAATTATTTTACCGGAAGAAAAAGAGGTCATTGCTTATCACGAAGCAGGACACGCCATTTGCGGATGGTTTTTAGAGCATGCTTATCCATTATTAAAAGTTACAATAGTTCCAAGAGGTACAGCAGCATTGGGTTACGCTCAGTACACACCAAAAGAACAATATTTGTATAATACAGATCAATTAAAAGATCAGTTGTGCATGACATTGGGTGGCAGGGCATCGGAAGATATATTTTTCAATAAGATATCGACAGGTGCAAGCAATGATCTTCAACAGATAACCAAAATGGCATATGCAATGGTTACCGTATATGGCATGAATGATAAAGTTGGAAATATCAGTTATTATGATCCTCAGCAGGAAAATACATTTACCAAACCTTACAGTGAAGAGACCGGGAAAATGATTGATGAGGAAGTACGTAAACTGGTGGAAGATGCCTATGAGAGAACAAAAGAATTATTGATAAAACATAAGCAGGAAGTTGAAATACTCGCAAAGGAATTATTAAAAACAGAGGTGCTGTTTAAAAGTGATGTTGAAGCATTAATAGGAAAGCGCCCTTACGAAGAAAAGAAAGCGTTGGATATAATTGATAATCCCAAAGATGCAGTAATAGATGATCCGATGCCAGGGAAAGTTACTACACCTGCGTAATTAAACAGTCATTTGTCAATTATGTCAATAAGGGAATAATCTCTACTAATTGACTTACTGACCATTGACCTAATGACTAATTAGATGAAAGAATCTTCTTCAAAAGAAAATATTTTAAAAAAAATCCGCCAGGCACTGAGTCATCCGGTGCCTGTTCCGTTTCCAAAAAGCGAAGGAAATAATTCTGTATTTCTACCACAAACAGACGATCTGGAAATTCAGTTTGCAGAAGAGTTTACAAAACTGCTGGGCAAGTTTGCTTTCTGTATAAATGAAGCAGACCTTTCAAAGCAATTACAGGAGTTATTTATAGAAAAAAAATGGGGAAATATTTATTGCAATGAAGAAAAACTGTTTCATGTTATTTCCCATTCAGCTCTTTACCAGGTTGATAAACCTATGCTTGCAGATTGTGATGCTTCAATAACAACCTGCGAATATTTAATTGCCCGTACAGGTACAATTGTAATGAGCACAGCACAAACCGGCAGGTCAATTAGTGTATATGCTCCTGTGCATATATGTATTGCTTATACTAACCAGCTTGTATATGATATAAAAGAGGCGTTGCAGTTATTAAAGGAAAAATATAATGGAAGCATACCATCATCCGTAACGTTTGCTACAGGACCCAGCCGCACTGCTGATATTGAAAAGACCTTGGTGGTTGGTGTTCATGGGCCAAAAGAAGTGTATTTATTTTTAGTGGATAAAGCATAAAGCTGGTACGCATTGCAATAACCCACACAGTCTCCTTTCTTTATTAAGTCATTAAAATAATTAATTTTAATTTTATGAAATGAGTGAGGTTTTAAAAATATTGAAAGAACATAAAAAGGATTTATTTAATAAATATCCAATACAAAGTCTTGCTGTGTTCGGCTCTTTTAGCAGAGGAGATTTTAAAGAAAATAGCGATGTAGATGTTTTGGTAGAATTTACACATCCTGTAGGTATAGAGTTTATAAGACTATCTCATGATCTGGAAGATATCCTGAATAAAGAAGTAGATTTAGTATCTAAACCGGCCATTAAATCAAAATACCTGAAATATATAGAACCTGATTTGCTATATGTCTGAAAGAAGCGATTCGTTTTTATTAGAGGATATTTTGGAAAGTATTAAAAAAATATTTGAGTACACATCTGCTATAACGCTGGATAACTTTTTAACAGACAACAAGACACAGGATGCTGTAAGCCGAAATTTTGAAATCATTGGAGAAGGAGTTGCGAGATTATCTAAAGAATTTAAAATTAGGCACAGTAATATAAACTGGAGAGAAGTTAAAGATTTTAGAAATATCCTAATACACGATTATTTCGATACAAATTATACAATTGTCTGGTTAATTATTCAGAGTGATTTAAAAATTCTTCAGGAAAGACTAATTGAGATTAATAAAAAATTATCTGAAGAAATTTAATGATCCTTTCTCCAAATAAAAAAATATACTTCCTTTCCGATTTCCATCTCGGCGCACCTGATTATGAAAGCAGTCTGATTCGGGAAAAACGAATTGTACAATTTCTCAATAAAATAAAAAATGATGCAGCCCAAATATTTATCCTTGGAGACATTTTTGATTTTTGGTTTGAATATAAACGAGTTGTTCCCAAAGGGTTTATAAGAATATTAGGAAAGCTTGCTGAACTAACTGATTCAGGAATTAAAATAAATTTTTTTGTGGGAAACCATGATATGTGGATGAAGGGGTATTTTGAAAAAGAACTAAACATCATAGTTTATTACCATCCCCGGGAATTTGATCTGAATAAGAAAAAATTCTTTATTGGCCATGGAGATGGAATAGGTCCGGGCGACCATAGATATAAATTCATAAAAAAAGTTTTTAGAAATAAATTTTCACAATGGATGTTTGGCATATTGCATCCGGGTTTTGGAATTGGGTTAGCTGATTACTTCAGCAGCAAGAGCAGGGGTGCAACAGGAAAAACCGATGAACAATTTTTAGGAGAAGACAAAGAATGGCTTATCATTTTCAGCAGAGAGAAATTAAAAACAAAGCATTATGATTATTTTATTTTCGGCCACCGGCACTTGCCAATAGATTTTAAATTAACAGATACTTCCCGCTACATTAATCTGGGAGACTGGATCAAGTATTTTAGCTATGCAGTATTTGATGGAGAAAAGGTGGAATTAAAATTTTATACGGATTTAGACTCCTAAACATTAGTAGTAACAATAATTTATTTACCTACAATTTCTGACAACTCCTTATCCCATTTACCGGTTTTGCCATATTCGATTACACGACCTATTTCTTTACCATCTTTCATTACAATAATGGTGGGTACATTGGTAATATTCATTGCTGAAGTTATATTACCGATGGTTTGTTTTTGTCTGTCAACGCCAAAAAGTGTTATACGGTTATCCGAAATCCCGGCTTTTTCCTGAAGTATAAAAAATTTTGGCAAAATAACCCGTGTATCATCGCACCATGTTCCCCCAAAGATGATGTACTTCACTGTACTATCCCTTTTCAATTTTCCTATAATTGTAGTGTCAGGTTTTGTATAAGACTTTTGATTAGCTGCATACCATTTATATGCAGTATCATTTTTAATTAAATTTTTATTGATTATCCCCTTAAGAATTTTTGATCCGGGGTGTCTGGGATCAGTTATAATCTCATATTGGGATTGTGATAAGGCACAAACGCTTATCATTATTAAAAAGCCGGTAAATAAAAGTGTTGTTTTCATAGGAGGCAAAGATATTTTACAAACTTGCTTTTAACTCATTTAAAAAAGATTTTAACTTTTGTAATGACCGTATCATCTCAAATTTTTGAGCGGCCGTTTTATTATTTTTTAAAAATTCCTTTGCACCTTCTATGGTGTATTTTCTTTGTCTCAGCAAATGATGAATTAATTTTAGATTCTTTATATCTTCCGGGCGAAAAAACCTGTCACCCTTTGCATTCTTTTTTGGCTTTAAAATATCAAACTCATTTTCCCAATAGCGTATCAATGATGCATTCTCATTAAACATTTTTGAAACATCGCCAATAGAATAATATGATTTCTTAAAAAGTATTTCATCTTCAGGTATCTCAATAGCATCGTTATCAACAATATCTTTTAAGTTTTTCCTACCCCTGGGTGATTTAGTTTTCTCTGCGAAATTCAAACTATCACTATTCACGTTTTTTTTATCTCCCCTGATTTTTTTCTCTTTCTTATTATCGGAACCCAAGTCATTAAAATCAAAGGTTATCTGATCTGGTGCCATTAGTCTAAGCTTTTAGCGCTGCCCGTTGCAGCTTTTTTTAATAATAGGTCAAATTCCTGAGGTGTAAGATCGTTATAAAAAAAATACACCGGATCAACTTCATTACCGTTTACATGCACTTCATAATGTACGTGTGGTCCGGTACTTTTACCTGTACTGCCAACATAGCCAATTAATTCCCCTCGTTTTACTTTTTGTCCCGGTCGCACCTTCATTCTTAACATGTGTCCGTATAATGTTTCATATCCATAGCCGTGTTTGATAATAACATGATATCCATATCCCCCTTCCATATAACCTGCTAATTTTACAACTCCATTTCCGGTAGCATAAATGGGTGTACCCTGCGGTGAGGTAAAATCAAGCCCCTTATGCATTTTAGGAGTTCCATATATCGGATCGATCCTCATACCATAACCGGATGCAATTCTATCCAGGTGACGATTGCTTACCGGTTGAATGGCAGGTATGCTGGCTAATTTATCATCCTGGTTTTTTATTAATTTTTCAATTTCATTATAACTGTCCATTTGGTAACTAAACCGTGCACTAAGATTGTTCAAGGTTTTTGCTAACTCATTTCCTAATTTTTCATCATTCATGGCCTCAATTTTTTCTACCTCCTTTTTTTGCTCTATTAATTTTGCTCTAGCGCTATCCGGTAATGGATTTGCCTCAAAAATAGAACGATAAACTTCGTTATCCCTGTTTTCCAAAGAACTCATCTGCTGCAATAATGTTTGCACTTTATTATTCAGCACATCATAATTCTCCTTCATACTTTGATATTGTGCCCTTGCAATCTTTGCTTCCGGTGAAGGAATAAATCTGAAGGCGATGGAAACTAAAACTAAGGCAGTTACTAGTGCAGCGGCAATAAATCCAAAAAACCGAAGGAGCTTTACTCTAAACGGCGTTACCAGTTTTTCGTAACGAAGTGTATTGGTGTTATAATAGTATTTTATTTTTTTCATCCACAGTGATCTTTGGAGATCGATTATCAAAATAAAAAACTTGCAGTAGTAACCTGCGCCAGTGCTTATCTTTGTCCGAACCAGCAAATATAAAGTCTTAAAAAGCAAAATCAATTATAAAATACAGCATTGGTATGATGACGGGTTCTGAAATAAGGCAACATTTTCTTGAGTTCTTTAAATCAAAAGAACATACCATTGTTCCTTCTGCTCCTATTATAATTAAAGATGATCCTACTTTAATGTTCACTAATGCAGGGATGAATCAGTTCAAAGATTATTTTCTTGGAAATAAAAAACCTTTGCATACCAGGGTTGCTGATACACAAAAATGCCTGCGTGTAAGTGGTAAGCACAATGATTTGGAAGAAGTCGGGGTAGATACTTATCATCATACGATGTTCGAGATGTTGGGTAACTGGAGCTTTGGAGATTATTTTAAAGAAGAAGCAATTGCATGGAGCTGGGAATTATTGACAGAAGTTTACAAGATTGATAAAGACCGTTTATATGTAACCGTATTTGAAGGTGATGTTAAAGAAAAATTACCTAAAGATGAGGAAGCAATTGGCTGTTGGAAGAAGTGCCTGTCCGACTCTGGTTTTACAGAGGCGGAGATTGAGGACAGAATAATTATGGGGAATAAAAAAGATAATTTCTGGGAGATGGGAGATACCGGACCATGCGGGCCATGTACTGAAATTCATGTGGATACAAGAACAGAAGAAGAAAGAAAAGCGCTTGATGGGAAAATTTTAGTAAACAATGATCATCCGCAGGTAATTGAAATATGGAATAATGTGTTTATACAATATAACAGGAAGAAAGACGGCAGCCTTGAGCCGCTGCCCGAAAAACATGTTGATACAGGTATGGGGTTTGAAAGACTGGTAAGAGTTTTACAAAACAAGCAAAGTAATTATGATACAGATGTTTTTACCGGAACCATTGCTGAAATTGAAAAACTTTGTAATAAAAAATATACAAATACTAACAGTAAGCAGGATATAGCATTTCGTGTAATTGGAGATCATATAAGAGCTATTGCATTTCCGCTTGCAGATGGGCAGCTCCCATCCAATACAGGTGCAGGATATGTTATAAGAAGAATATTAAGAAGAGCCGTACGATATTATTTTTCTTACTTAGATGAGAAGCAACCACTGCTTCATAAATTAATTCCAGTTATTGCAAAACAATTCAAAGATGTTTTTCCTGAATTGGATAAGCAAAAGGAATTTATATCAAAGATTATTAAGGAAGAGGAACAAGCATTTCTCAGAACTGTTGATAAAGGATTATCAATCCTTGATAAAGCAACTCATGATATATCGGGAGAGGAAGCTTTTAAACTTTTTGACACATTTGGATTTCCTATTGATCTTACAAAATTAGTAGCAAGTGAAAAGGGAAGAAATGTTGATGAAGAAGGTTTTAAAAAAGAAATGGAAAAGCAAAAAACACGAAGCCGTATGGCAGGTGTTGTAGATACAGAGGATTGGATTGTTATAAATGAAAACGGTTCTTCCAAATTTATTGGGCATGATTCCTTTGAAACAAAAAGCAAAGTTTTAAAATATCGTAAAACAAAATCCCAGGGAAAGGAAGCATACCAGATAGTGCTGGATAAAACCCCTTTTTATGCCGAAAGTGGGGGGCAGGTCGGTGATAAAGGTGCTTTATTTTTTGACGGGGAAGAAATTGAAGTGATAGATACAAAAAAAGATAATGACCTTATCATTCATTTCACACAAAAGTTACCATCTGGAATTTCAGGAAAAATAATTGCTAAAATAGATTCGGCTAAAAGAATTTCTACACAGGTACATCACACTGCTACTCATCTTATGCATGCAGCTTTGCGTAGCGTTTTAGGAAAACATGTTGCACAAAAAGGAAGTCTTGTAAACGATGAATATTTACGTTTTGATTTTTCTCATTTTGCAAAAGTTACTGATGAAGAATTGACAAAAGTGGAAGTATTGGTAAATGAAAAGATCCGTGGGAATATTCCCGTAGTAATAAAAGAAATGAAAAAAGAAGAAGCCTTAGCAACAGGGGCTATGGCTTTGTTTGGAGAAAAGTATGGAGATGTGGTTCGTGTCGTAATTATTGATCCCAATTATTCCATCGAGCTATGCGGAGGCACTCATGTGGGAAGTACAGGAGAACTTGGCCTCTTTAAAATAAAACTGGAAACAGCAATTGGAGCAGGCCTGCGGCGTATTGAAGCTGTAAGCGGTAAAGCTGCAGAAGATTATATTAACCACCAATTCGATACCATTCGTTTAATTCGTGAAACACTAAAAAATCCTAAAGATCTGGTTAAATCAATTGAAAATTTATCCACCGAAAACGCATATATAAAAAAAACTGTTGAGAGATTCGAAGTACAAAATATAGAATCAATAAAAAAAGAGCTTATACAGAAAGCCGAATCTGTTAATGGAATAAATTTTATTGGAGAAATCGTGAAAGTATCAAACGCAGATGCTTTAAAAAAAATATGCTTTGCTTTAAAAAATGAATTAAAAGATTATATAATTGTTTTGGCTGCAGAAATTGAAGGAAAAGCCAGTATCGTTTTGATGCTGGATGAGGCTGTGGCACGGTATAAAAACTGGGAAGCACCCCAAATTATTAAAGAACATATTGCTCCTCTTATTAAAGGTGGCGGTGGTGGGCAAAAAACACTTGCTACAGCAGGCGGACAGGATCCAAGCCATCTTGCCGGGGTAATTAAAAAGATAAAATCCCTCCTATAAAGTCTTTATAAAAAATATCTGCGAAAAATTTCGTAATCCAAAAAATGTCTCTATATTTGATCTACTAAATATTTCGTACACAAAATTTATAAATATGAAAAAGATAATATTATTAGCATTAGCCTGGCCACTCTTTACTTATAAGCTATATGCACAAAAAGAAAAACTAAAAGATAACAGGGAAATAATCATTATTAAAAATGGTGATAACCAAAAGAAACTTACCATTGAAACCAAAGATGGTAACGTATTTATAAACGGTAAGCCATCCTCCGAATATAAAGGTGATGATGTTACAGTTATTAAGCAACGCTTTAACAGCGACAGCAATTTTTTATATTCGCCTGGAGCTAACCGCCGCTTACTTGCTACAAGGTTGCATGATAATAAAGCCTTTTTAGGAGTAACCACCGAAAAAAGTGATAATGGTGTAAAAATTCTGAAGATATCAAAAGGCAGTGCTGCAGAAAAAGCGGGACTTAAAGAAGGTGATATAATTACTAAAGTAGGGAAGAATAACATTAATGATCCCAATGAGCTTATGGAGGCTGTTACTGCATTTAAACCAAAAGAAGCCGTTACAATTTCTTATAAAAGAAATGGTAAATCAGGCGATGTAAAAGCAACGCTTGGCGAATCAAATTTCTCAAGGTCGTTTGCGTTTAATAACAATATGATTGGTCCCCGGAATTTTAATTTTAATATGCCCGAGATAGCAAGATTACCACACGAACCATTTGCCATGTCATGGGGATTTGGCCGTGGCAGATTAGGAGTTAGAATTGAGGATACTGAGAATGATAGTGGAGTGAAAATTACAGAAGTACATGATGAATCAGCCGCAGCAAAGTCGGGATTGAAAGAGAATGATATTATTACAGAAGTGAATGGGAAAAAAGTAAAAGATGTTAATGAAGTAAGAAAAGAATTAGGGGATGTAAAAGATAAAACTTCTTATAATATAAAAGTTGAAAGAAATGGATCTGATATGAATTTTGAAATTAAAATTCCTAAAAAAATCAATAAGGCAGATCTGTAAAAATTTCTCTAGTGTGTTTATTAATACGGGGCTGCCTTTCCAGGCGACCTTCTCTTTTATATCGCTGAAAATGGTTTTCATAACTTAGCAAAATGGTTGGTAATGAAAAATATGAAGCTGTTATCGGGCTGGAAGTACATACGCAACTGCTTACCAAAAGCAAGTTGTTCAGTGGTGATAGTACTGAATTTGGCAGCTTACCTAATACTAATATCAGTCCCATTTCATTGGCACATCCGGGCACCTTGCCTAAGATGAATAAGAAAGTGATTGAGTATGCAATTAAGTTAGGTATTATCCTTAATTGCGATATTGAACGAAATAATTATTTTGCCCGAAAAAATTATTTTTATCCTGATCTCCCTAAAGGTTACCAAATTTCACAACACACTACTCCCATTTGTAAAAATGGGTATGTAACCATCCGGATTAATTCAGAAGAAAAAAACATAAAACTAAATCGTATACATATAGAAGAAGACGCAGGGAAAAGTTTGCATGATGTAGATGAAAATTATACCTGCATTGATCTGAACAGGGCCGGCATTCCCTTGCTGGAAATAGTTAGTGAGCCTGATATGCATAATTCGGATGAGGCTTTTGCATACCTGACTGAAATAAGAAAGCTTGTCAGGTATTTAGGCATTTGCGATGGTAATATGGAGGAGGGAAGTATGCGGTGTGATGCAAACATTTCTATCAGGCCACAAGGCGAAAAAACGCTGAGAACAAAGGTGGAAGTGAAAAATTTAAATTCGATCCGGAATGTAAAAAAAGCTGTGGAATATGAAATAACCCGCCTTATCAGCTTATCAGAAAATAAGGAAGAAATTATTCAGCAAACAAGAAGCTTTGATGCAGAAACGGGTACCACATTCTCTTTGCGAAATAAAGAAGAAGCAAATGATTACCGCTATTTTGCAGAACCTGATCTTACTCCTTTTTTTATTACAGATGAAATGCTGGAATCCGTAAAACAGGGTATTCCGGCTTTACCAAAAGACCTGGAAATAACGTATCAGAAAGACTTTGGCTTATCTGCATATGATGCAAAGATTCTTTGTGAAGACAGATTAATATCCGATTTTTTTCAATCGATAATACAGTATACTAATAATTACAAAGCTGCAGCAAACTGGATCTCAGGGCCTGTCAGGTCATATTTAAATGAAAATAATCTTGAAATAAATAAATTTCCCCTGCCTGCAAAAACAATTTCCGATCTGATTAAACTTATAGAAGAAGGAAAAATAAATTTTAGCACTGCTTCATCTAAAATATTTAGTGCATTGTTACAGGAGCCTGCCAAAACTTCCATGCAGCTTATTACTGAATTGAATTTATTACAGGAGAGCAATGATGATGCAGTAACTTTGTGGATAGATGAAGTGATGGATAAAATGCCAGACAAAGTAGCTGAATATAGAAAAGGTAAAAAGGCATTAATTGGTTTATTCTCGGGCGAAGTAAAAAAATTAAGCAAAGGAAAGGCCGATATGCAAATTGTAAATAAAATATTAACTGAAAAATTAAATCAATAAATATTTCATGAAAAAATTAATTATTATTTTTTCCTGCGTGATATTTTTTTCATGCAAAAATGAAAAAACGACGGGTAACCTTACTGTTACAGGAGAAATAAAAAATGCAACTGATCAAAAAATATTTTTAGAAGAGCTTCATTTTAATCAGCAACCTCCGCTTGTAATAGATACATCTGTATTAGAAAAGGGAAAGGTTACTATTAAAAGCAATGCTTTAGAGGAAGGTTTATACCGGATCAGGCTCGAAAATGGCCCCGGATATATCTTTATAAATGATAAGGATGATATAGCGTTTACTGCTGATGCAACTGACGAAGGATTTCGATCACAAACATTTAATTCCCCTGCCAATGCCTCTCTTAAAAAATTTATAGGCATACTGGATTCGTTGCAGGGAGGCATAAAAGCCGCGGAAAATGGCATTACTTCTTTAATTGGCTCAGGTGCTGATGATAGCCTTATTAAAGCTTCAGAAAACAGTCTTGCGCAAATAAATTCCGTATACAATAATTTTATTTTAAACTATATTGATACTACTGCTAGTCCGGTTATCGCCTTATTCGCTTTGGGATATACCCAACAGGTTAAACCTGATACAATTACAAAAACAGTTAACAGTTTAGCAAAACGATTTCCCGGTCATAAAGCACTTAATGAACTAATAAATCAATACATTCAATCGCTGCAACAAAATAATACAAATAGAAATAATCCTTCTGAAAGTATAATGGCCCCGGATTTTACTATGCCTGATGTAAATGGAAAGCCGGTTTCTTTAAGCTCATTTAAAGGTAAATATGTATTGGTGGATTTTTGGGCAAGCTGGTGTGGTCCATGCCGTGCAGAAAATCCAAATGTAGTTGCTTCCTATAACAAATTCAAAGACAAAAATTTTACAATTCTTGGTGTTTCTCTGGATAAAGAAAAAGCTTCATGGTTAAAGGCGATTAAGGATGATGGCCTTACGTGGACTAACATCAGTGATCTTAAATTCTGGAACAGCGCAGCAGTGCCTTTGTATAATATTGAAGGTATTCCCTATAATGTTTTGCTGGACCCGCAGGGAAAAATTATTGCTAAAGAATTACGTGGTGCAGATCTTGAAAATAAACTGGCTGAGATTTTAAAATAATTTTTATTTATTAGCGCCAGTCTCTCATGGCATCATCGTTGTGTCACTCACTTGAACATCATACCAATATGCATCCCTTCCCATGAATTATCTTGCCCACGCATATCTTTCTTTTAGTCATCCGGAAATATTAGTGGGCAACATGATAAGCGATTTTGTAAAAGGCAAAACAAAATTTAATTATCCGCAGCAAATACAAAATGGCATAGCGCTTCACAGGGCAATTGATGAATTTACAGATGCACATCCCGCCACTAAAAAAGGAAAAGAATTTTTTCGTCCTGCTTACCGTTTATACTCCGGTGCTTTTGTAGATATTGTATACGATCATTTTTTGGCACTGGATACAAATGAATTCAGGAATACGCACAGCTTGCAAAAATTTACTATCCAAACTTATAATATACTGGAAGAAAATATTTTATTATTTCCGGAAGGTTTTCGAAAAATTTTTCCTCATATGAAACAGCAAAACTGGTTATTTAATTATCAATATTCTTCCGGTATTGAAAATAGCTTTGGGGGATTGGTTTACAGGGCAGCTTATATTAATGAGTATGCAACGGCAGTTGCTGTTTTTAATCAACATTATGCTGAGTTTAAAGATTGCTATGATATTTTTTTTCCCTCTCTCAAAAAATTTGCTTCTAAATATGTAAGCAACCTGTTG
The DNA here is from genome assembly GCA_002050465.1 of Chitinophagales bacterium 65-1. Lineage (GTDB taxonomy): Bacteria > Bacteroidota > Bacteroidia > Chitinophagales > Chitinophagaceae > Ginsengibacter. The sequence goes on along the minus strand of MWYX01000060.1, from coordinate 99,322 downwards.
CTTGCCTAATCAGTCTATATTTGTAATAAAATAAGATACATATGAAAGGAATAATCACATCATTATTATTGGCACTAAGTCTGCATGCTGCGGCTCAAAAACTTCCGGCAATAGATAAATCTCCTATGGATATGAGCTATTATCCGGCAGGATATCCGGTTCTTAAAATTCAAAATAAAACTACTGAGCCTTTAGCTATGCGGTTAATTTACAGCCGACCGCAATTAAACGGCCGTAAGGTTTTTGGCGACCTGCAAAAATTAGGAGAAGTTTGGCGCCTTGGAGCAAATGAAGCAACAGAAATTGAATTTTTTAAAGATGTAACCATTAACAATAAAAAAATAAAAAAAGGCCGTTATACTTTGTACTGTATTCCTTATGCAGATAAATGGACATTAATGGTTAATAAAGATACAGATGTTTGGGGGGCTTTTAAATATGATGCGTCAAAAGATGTAGTGCGTTTGGATGTGCCGGCAGCTAAAAATGATAGTACTGAAGTAATGACGATGTTGTTTGAAAAATCTTTAACTGGCGCAAACCTTCTTATCTATTGGGACAACGTAAAAGCTAATTTGCCTATAGCATTTAAATAAAGTTTATGAAATTAGCCACTAAATTAATTCATGCTGGTGTAGAGCCAGACCCTTCAACAGGGGCCATAATGACGCCTATTTATCAAACCTCTACTTATGTGCAAAGTTCACCCGGTGATCATAAAGGATATGAATATGCCAGAACCCAAAATCCAACAAGAACCGCATTGCAAAATGCGTTGGCAGCAATTGAAAATGGAAAGTACGCATTGTGCTTCAGCAGCGGAATGGCAGCAAGCGATGCCGTTATTAAACTTTTAAATCCCGGCGATGAAGTTATTGCTGCCAATGATATGTACGGCGGAAGCTATCGTTTGTTCACTAAAATTTTTGAAAAGTATGGACTAAAGTTTCATTTTATTGATATGCAGGATGCTGATAATATCAACCAACATATCAACCCCAACACAAAACTCATCTGGACAGAAACACCAACTAATCCAATGATGAATATTACAGATATTAAAGCTGTTGCTGCAATTACCAAACAACACAAAATTTTGCTTTGTGTTGATAATACATTTGCCTCACCCTATTTGCAAACGCCACTGGATTTAGGGGCTGATATCGTTTTACATTCGGCAACAAAATACTTAGGAGGCCACAGTGATGTGGTACATGGCTGTTTGATAATGAATGATGCTGAACTTGAAGAAAAGCTTCGCTTTATCCAGAATAGTTGCGGTGCCGTTCCCGGCCCTCAGGATTGTTTTTTGGTTTTACGCGGATTAAAGACTTTGCACATTCGCATGCAAAGACATTGTGAGAATGGTGAAAAAATTGCCAACTGGCTGCGCAGCAATCCAATGGTTGATAAGGTTTACTGGTGCGGCTTTCAGGATCATCCTAATTATGCAATAGCAAAAAAGCAAATGACAGCTTTCGGCGGCATGATGAGCTTTACCTTAAAAAATAACAGCATGGAGGCAGCTTTTAAAGTGTTATCATCAACTAAATTATTCTCATTGGCAGAAAGTTTAGGAGGTGTGGAAAGCCTGATAGGCCATCCCGCAAGTATGACACATGCAAGTATACCAAGAGATGAAAGAATAAAAAACGGGCTTGTAGATTCTCTGATAAGATTAAGTGTTGGTATAGAAGATGTGGATGATCTTATTGAAGACCTGGACACAGCCATTGGGAAAGAAGGACAACAGCTAAAAACAAATACTGAAAGAACAGCAGTAACAGTATAGTCATGAAGCTTTCTGATAAAGCCTCACTTAAAACATTTCTTGATAAGAAGGTTGCTGAATATAACCGGCCTTCTTTTATTGAAAAGGACCCCATTTCCATCCCACATTTATTTTCTAAAAAGCAGGATATAGAAATCGCGGCATTTTTCGCTGCCATATTTGCCTGGGGTAACAGGACTACAATCATAAATAAAAGCAGGGAACTGATGCAGCTTATGGATAATGCGCCATATCAATTTTGCCTGAACCATGATTTGTTGGATTTAAAAAGATTATTGGGATTTAAGCACCGCACATTTAATACTACTGACCTATTATATTTTGTTGAATTTTTAAAACATCATTATTCAAATAATAAATCTCTTGAATCTGCATTTTTTAATAAAAAAAATTCGCTATTATCTTCTCCGTTTCTTCCCCCTTTGGGGGAGATAGAGGGGGCTTTGAATTATTTTCATAACTATTTTTTTTCATTAGAAAATTCACCTGCCCGAACGGTTAAGCACATTGCCTCGCCGCAAAAAAGATCCACATGCAAAAGATTAAATATGTATTTACGATGGATGGTGCGAAAAGACAGGAATGGAGTTGATTTTGGAATCTGGAAAAATCTTTCACCTGCAAAATTGATCTGCCCCATAGATGTACATGTGGGAAGGGTTGCCAGGCATTTTAATTTATTAGATCGAAAGGCAACTGACTGGCAGGCAGCATTGGAACTAACCAAAAACCTTCGTAAATTAGATGAAGCTGATCCTGTAAAATATGATTTTGCTTTATTTGGGCTGGGTGCAATGGAAAAGTTTTAAACAGCATATGGTTAAACAAATTTATAATTGGTATAAGAAGTGCAAACCGTTACAACGTTTGCTGATAACTCTCATATTCTGGTGCTTATTTTGGACATTAAGTGAATTTGTTTTGATGCAGCTTTGGCCAGACGAACCCTTGGATTCAGTAGGAAGTTACATTTTTACAGGAATATTTATGGGAATATTATGGACCTGTTCCTTTGAGTGGAAATTAGTGAAGGAAGTTTTTAGAAATACTAACAAAAATGCAAAGTCATCCTGAATTACTTAAACAAAAAATAGAAAAATCACTGGAAATTAATTTACCCGGCAATCTGGATGATGCTTTAGCTTTTTATATTAATGAGTTAATACAACAGGATTTTCAAAAACTTATAACCATTTTATATAAAGTAGATATAGATGAGGATAAATTGAAACAGATCTTAAAGAACAATATCAGTAATGATACTGCATCGATAATTGCTAAACTAATTATTGAAAGGCAGCTGAAAAAAATAGACACCCGAAAACAGTATTAAACAAAACTATCTGCCGGTTAAACTTCGTACTTTATAACAGGTCATATATTAGCTATTTATCATTAAATGAATTGTTAACGCAACCAATAGCAATAATTGCCGTCTTATATTTACAATGATTTAAAAATAAAACTAAACTAAATGAAAAACAAGATTAGAGTATTTGTTATGTTAATGTTTATCGGTATCTCTGGTATTAAAGCCCAGGGTTTTCAAAAACGTACTGTAGAAGAACGTGTAAAACAGTCAGTTGACAGAGTTAATGACAGTCTGCAATTAACAACGGCTCAATTACCAGATGTAAATGCAGCTTTTGCCCAATTTTATATGGCACAGGATCAATTAAGAGAAGGATTTGCACCGGGAACAAGACCAGAAAGAGCAGCAGTAGAAAAGCTTATTGAAATAAGGGATGCAAAACTTAAAATAATTCTTACCGAACCACAGTACACTAAGTTTAAAGCAATGGATGCTGCAATGCGTCAGCGTGGAAGGCAAAGACCTCCGGGACTATAGTATAATATAAATAATATTTTTTTCAGGCTCCGAATATTTCGGGGCCTTTTTTATACATTTAATTATTATTCTTCTGAGCAATTTTATTTTGCATAAATGTTGCAACTGATGTCGCTCCTTTGCTTTGCCAATAGAGCAATATTACCTTCAAATAATTCATCAATAGATGCGGTAAAATGGCTTAACCAGACATCATAATGTGTTTTTAATTAAAGGAGTTTTTATCATTAAGACCCGGGTGTATCTTCATTGTGTTATTGTGATAAATATTTTTATTAAGTAAAACGCTTTCCCAAAAATCTGCAATTACCGGTATGTGTGTTTTTATATCCAGCTTTGCTACATCAGTAAAGATGTAACTGATCCTTTCATCTGATAATAACTTTTCATAAAAGAGATTCATTAGCAATTCAATGTCTTGCCTTGTAGCAATATCTTTTTTCATGAAGGGCCTATTTCATTAATTGCATTTTCGAGCCTGGAGGTTAGTGTTTCATAATCTGTATAGCCTCTTGCCAATAAGTAAAATTTGTTTTCATTTAACTGGAGAAGCAGGGCAGGAAATCCTGTTACCTGCAATTGTTTACATAATGCAAATTCATCGTGAGCTTTTTCTTTATACGCTCGGTCAATCAACTTTTCATAAAATTCTTCTGCAGGTAAGTTATATTTTTCTAAAAGGATCCGATAAGCTTCGTCATCAGTAAGGTCTCTCCCTTCGTAATGCAAAGCATATTCCAGATCGGCAGCAAAGCTTACCTGTTGATCTGAAAAATATTCCTTAAAAATACAAAGTGCACCAGCTGGCTTTTCTGAATTTGGATACCAATCGCTAATATCCGGATGATGGATATGCCATAAATAATCTTCGCCAAATTTAACCCCGGTTAATTTTTCTACATTTTTATACGCTTTACTAATGTAACCTGCAGTGGCACCAATATGCACAGGTTCTTCCGGCAATATCATGCCGCCAGATAATACTTCTATTTCTAGTTTATTTTTATATGCGGAATTTACCTTTTTCATTATGTCACTAAATCCATAGCACCAGCCGCAGTATGCATCGTAGCAATAAATTAATGTTGGCTTCATATCTCTGCCAGCTTCTTTAAGTATGACCCAATATACTCATCCTTCTTTTTCAGTTTGTATTGCATAATAAACCGCGGATGTGATAATGGAATGATCTTTTCAAAAAATTTTACTTCTTCATTTAGTTTTGATAAGTATTTATAATTCTTTCCATCTCCCAAACAAAAAGCAACCTCTTTATTAATGCCGAACTGTAGTTGCTTATTCATGCATTCAATTACAAACTTTTTAATACTCTTTTGCAGATCTTTATCATCATAATAATTTAAGTTTTTTCCATGCCATGTAAAACCAAGCGGGCTTACTGCGGTAATATAGAAATTTTTATAGAATTTTTCAGCTCCTCCAAACGCATTTATAACATCATAAATAAATATGGAAGACAGCTCCTGCCTTGGTGCCCATGTATTAGCAATACCGCATTCATTTTTTAAACGTATAGGATCAGTGAATGGGATACCTGTAATTCCTCCTCCAAATCTGCCTGGGTTAATACCAATTATCATGTGCCGGTAATTATTATCACTATAATATTTTTTATAGAATTGGGCGCATACCTGCATGGCACTTTTATCAGCGAAGGGATTCATTACTTCAACTTCCGGTGGAAGATCCATATTCAGTTGAAGGTTTTTAAGAAAGGAAAGAATATTATCTGCAAAGGTCATGTGAAATATTGGTAATATCAATGCGCCTCCAGCCAGTTTTCACCCACCCCAACTTCCGCATCCGCAGGTACATCATTGGGAAGTTGCATGGCCGTCTGCATACAATTGATAATGATAGGCTTTAGTATTTCCACTTCTTCTTTATGGGCATCAAATACCAGTTCATCATGTACCTGCATCACCATTTTTGAACGAAATTTTTGCTTTTTAAATTCATGATGGATCTTTATCATTGCCAGTTTTATCATATCAGCCGCAGTTCCCTGAATTGGCGAGTTAATGGCATTTCGCTCTGCATAACCACGAACGGTGAAGTTTGATGAATTGATATCTTTAAGCCAGCGCTTACGTCCCATTAGTGTTTGCACATATCCGTTCTGTCTGCAAAAATTTATTGATTCATCCATGTACTTCTGGATATTTGCAAATTGCTGTTTATAATTTTCAATGATCTCTTTTGCTTCGCTTCTTGATACGCCAATATTTTCTGATAAGCCGAAAGCTCCCTGCCCATAAATAATTCCAAAGTTTACACTCTTGGCTTTGTAACGCATCTCTTTGGTAACATCTTCTTCGGCTACACTAAAAACTTTTGCTGCAGTTGCTGTATGAATATCTTTATTTTGCTTAAATGCATCACACATTGCCGGATCGCCACTGATGGCGGCAACAATTCTCAATTCAATTTGAGAGTAGTCAGCAGAAATAATGGCATGGTCACAATCTCTTGGAATAAATGCCTTACGGATCTCTCTTCCCCTTGCGGTTCTTATTGGAATATTCTGAAGATTAGGATTATTGCTGCTTAACCGGCCGGTAACTGCAATTGCCTGCCCATAACAGGTATGTACACGTCCGGTTCTTTTATTTATAATTTGTGGTAAGGCATCTACATAGGTTGACTTCAGCTTGGTAAGCTCACGAAAGCCTAAAATGTCTTCTACAATTTTATTTTGATGAGACAGCTTAAGCAATACATCTTCGCCGGTTGAATATTGCCCCCCTTTTGTTTTTCGTCCTTTTGCATCCAATTGCAATTTTTCAAATAGCACCTCCCCTAATTGTTTCGGAGAGGCAAGATTGAATCGTACACCTGCCTGCTGATAAACACTTTCTTCGCAACGCTTTGCTTCGGTTTCCAGTTCTTTAGAATATTGATTTAAAAAATCCATATCTACTTTTACACCTTCATATTCCATACCTAATAACACTTTCACTAACGGGCTTTCAACCTCATCAAAAACTTTTTCTACAGATTTTGTTTTTAACAACGGAGTAAAAACATTTTTTAACTGCAGGGTTATATCCGCATCTTCAACAGCATATTCTTTTATTTTTTCAAGCTCAACATCTCTCATAGTTTGCTGGCCTTTGCCTTTTTTCCCAATTAACTCCTCAATTGAAACAGGCTCGTAGCCCAGGTATTGTGCACTAAGCATATCCATATTTCTCCTGCCTTCACTTTCTATTACATAATGTGCAAGCATAGTATCAAAAACTTTTCCTTTCAATTCCATACCATACCATTTCAATACCAACAGGTCATATTTAATATTTTGTCCTACCCATATTTTTGATTCATCATTAAATAGCTCTGTAAAATGATTTAGAATAATACTTACTTCCATAATGTCAGCAGGACATGGAACATAATAGCCTTCGCCTGGTGCAAGGGAAAAACTTAATCCTACCAATTCTGCATTATTTGCATCAGGACTTGTAGTTTCTGTATCGAAAGATATTTCTGTGTGATTCGATAGTTTCTCTATTAATTCTTTTATAGCCGTTTCGCCCTCAATAGCAATATATTGATGAGGTGTATTATTAATATTTTTATCTACAACAATGGCAGGCCTTTCTTCCTGCTTTGCAATCTCTTCCAGTTTTGGAATTGGCTGCTCCATCGCATTACCAAAAAGATCAGTTTGAACTACCACTCCCCCGCCAACAGCGTAAGCAGTATATTCTTCTCCTAAAATTCTTCTGCCTAACGTTTTGAATTCAAGGTTATTAAAAATATCCTTTAATGCATCTGTATTGTATGCCTTTATCCTGAAATCTTCTTCATGAAATTCGCACGGAGCATTAGTAACGATTGTTGCCAGCTTTTTACTTAAAACAGCAAGGTCTTTTCCTGCTTTTATTTTTTCCCCTAATGCACCTTTTATATTTTCTGCATTTGCTAAAACATTTTCAAGTGTATGATATTCTGCTAAAAGCTTGGAAGCAGTTTTTTCACCTATGCCGGGTACGCCGGGAATATTATCTACGGCATCACCCATCAATCCCAGAATATCTATTACCTGTGATACATTTTTTATACCCCATTTTTCACAAACTTCTTTTGCTCCCAAAATTTCTACTTTACCACCCTGGTAACCGGGTTTATAAATTTTTATTTTATCAGTTACCAGTTGGCCAAAATCCTTATCAGGAGTAACCATGTAAACTTCATAGCCATGTTTTTCTGCCTGCTGTGCCAACCCTCCTATAACATCGTCTGCCTCAAATCCATCACATTCAATTACCGGTAAATTAAATCCTTTAATAATTTTTTTTATATCATCTAATGCCAGCATAATATCTTCAGGCGCAGCCTGGCGATTAGCTTTATAATCGGCAAAGTCCGTATTTCTTTCGGTAGGAGCTGCAGTATCAAAGGCAACAGCAAGGTGAGTAGGTTTTTCTTTTGTTATAAGCTCATAAAGTGTATTGGTAAAGCCGAATTGGGCGTTGGTGTTTTTACCTTTTGAAGTGATGATCGGATTACGAATCAGTGCGTAATAAGCCCTGAAAATAAGCGCCATTGCATCCAGAAGGAATAACTTTTTTTCCATCAGGCAAATGTAAAGCAAACCGCCTGCTCAATCAAAAGAGCTATTTTTTTAAGACTGTACACTTAATCATAATCCAGATCAGGATCATTTACTACATTGCCAGCGTTATCAAGATACTCACTGCGAAATTTTCCATTATCATTATCGCATATCTTTAGTTTATATTTTAGTCTATCATCTATCATATTAAGTTTGGTAATGCTATACAACCTGCCGATATACCTTTTTTTTAATTCAATAATCATTTTAGGAGCTACATTGTTTATAATAACCGGCAATTGAGGAGTGAGTTCAGGAAGAGATGATAAATTACACATATTCTGCTCTTCTATATATTTTTTCTTGGGACGGGGATTCATTGAAGATGCGGTTTTGCGTATAGCCATGGTTTTAATTGTATCTTCTGTAATAACAACAGACGTAGTATTTACAGGAGCGGGGTCGGCTTTTGCGGCAGGGACGGGATTTAGTTTATGCCTGTACTGTATATGCTGCGCTGCAGAATATTTACATATAATAACCAAAATCAGTGTAATAATAATATAGAAGCTAACAGCAGCTAAAAATGAATTTTTCATTGTAAAGGATTATAACAAATTTAAGCACTTTATGTTTCCTATGCCAGTTAAAATTTAGGGAAAATTTCTTTTGAAGTACTATTTACATTTGTTTTCAAAATGGCGCAAAAAAAACTTTTACGTTTTAAAGAAATAAAATCATTCCTTAATGTATTGGAATATCCTGAAAACATGCAGGGGAAGTGGAATGAATTTTTTAAAAACAATAATCCAATAATTCTTGAGCTGGCTTGTGGCAAAGGAGAGTATACGTTAGGTTTAGCGGAATTATATCCCGGTAAAAATTTTATTGGTGTAGATATAAAGGGTAACAGGTTGTGGGCCGGAGCTAAAACAGCTCTTGATAAAAAAATGCAAAATGTTGTCTTTTTAAGAACGCAGATCGACAAGATCAATCAATATTTCGTTAAAGATGAGGTTGAAGAGATATGGATAACATTTCCTGACCCTTATTTACGTAAATCAAAGGCAAGGAAAAGATTGACTCACCTAAAATTTTTGAGATTCTATCATGAATTCCTGAAACCCAATGGGCACATACATCTTAAGACAGATTCTCCTGATCTTTATCATTTCACAAAAACGGTAATAAACTTATATGGTTTAAAAACTGTTTGCGATATTAATGATCTTTACAAAATAGAAAAAGTCAAAAAAGAACTAAAAATCAAAACCTACTATGAAAACCTGGATATTGCAAAAAGCAATACTGTTTTTTATTTATGTTTTACACTTCCTCAAATTATAGACAATAATGATGAGAAACTAAATGCAATTTTAAATAACAAATAAATGGAGTTAATTGATGGAGAAGATTATTATCTGGATAAAAGCGGCTTATTGGTTTTTACAGAAAAATATCTTTTACAAAGAGGTACATGCTGTGGTAATGGGTGCAGGCATTGTCCTTATAATTATATGAACGTTTCTGAGACCACAAGAAGTAAACTCTTATCTTTAAGACAAGATGAAAAAGCCGGGACTTAAAAAATCCACAGAGAAACCACGGAGCCTGAATAAGGAATACAGTTTTTTTGATAATGTGTATGAAGTGGTAAGGCAAATTCCAAAGGGCAGAGTTACCTCATACGGAGCAATCGCAAACTATCTTGGCACCAAATTATCTGCACGAATGGTGGGCTGGGCAATGAATGCAGCGCATTCGGCAAAACCAAAAGTACCGGCACACAGAGTGGTGAACAGAAATGGAATGCTTAGCGGCAAAGCACATTTTGCAACACCAACTTTAATGGAAGAACTTCTTGCGAAAGAAAAAATAAAAGTGGAAGAAGATACAATTAGTGATTTTGAAAAATTGTTCTGGGATCCGGCAAAAGAGCTGGAGATTAAATAATCAATCATAGTAAGGACTGATCATTAAATACACTATAACTCCTGTAATAGCTACGTATAACCAAACAGGCCATGTAATCCTGGCTAATTTTTTATGCTTTTCATATTCGCCGGTAAGAGAGCGGTAGGAAGTAAATAATATAAAAGGTAAAATGATTCCTGCCAAAGGGATATGCGATAATAGAATAAAATAATATACAATTCTAATGGAACCTGCCAAGGTTTTTTCATCTGCGCTTACAATTCCGTTATTGTCAAGATCACCATATTTAGTATCGCCGGTAAATAAATGATGACAGATATAAGAAAGTAGAAAAAGAAAGGAAAGAATGATCGCGGCAAACATTAATTTTCTGTGCATCACATAATTTTTTCTTCTAACAGCTAATAAACCAGCTATTAATAAAACAGTTACGCAGGAATTTAAAATCGCATTTGTTGCAGCGAATAAATGAGGATCAAATCCCAGGCTAACATTCAGTTTTACTCTTGCAAGAATTGTGATTACTGAAAAAACAATAATAGAAACAACCCATATAAATATCTTCGCTGCCCTATCATTCTTTTTTAAGTAAGGCCGAAAGCCAGGATCAAGGGAACTTGATAGTAATATATCTTCTTGTATCATCACATCTTATTAAGTTTTCGTGAACGGCATCTCACGTTTATCGTTCATGTTTTGCATCAGCTTCTTCCAAATAATTCTTTTAAGAATTCGCCAAAAGTTTTTTTTCTTTCTTTTTCCAGCATCAGGAGTGGTATGTCTCTTACTAATCTGTTTTGTTCTGTGGAATCAAATGCATTATACCATCCTCTGATAATTTTTTCTCTGTCCAATAAAAAAAAATCCAACGTATGAATGAAACTTGTATCTACATCGGTATCAGCCAAATTTGCTTTCATTTCATTAAAAGCAAAATCATATATCTCTTTTCTATTGCCTGTTACCAGCCACCAGTTATCAGGATTAATTTTATGTTTGTCTGCAAATTTTCTTAACTGCAGAACTGAATCATACAAAGGATCTACACTAATAGAAATAAACTGCACAAAGGAAGTATCATTTTTATTCTTAAAAGAATTCTGTAACCGTTTCATCGCCTTAGTCATATTAGGACAAGTTACAGGGCATCGGGTAAAAAAGAAATCCAATACAATTACTTTTCCTTTTATATCATGTAATGAAACCTGATGCCCAAGCTGATTGGTAAATGAAATATTTTTTACATGATGCCAGGCTGTATCATAAATAGTTTTACCCTTTTTTTCATTAACCGTCACGCTATCATAAAAATATCTTTGAGGCATTTTTACAGCACGGTCACTGTAAAACTTTACCAGTAAATAACTTATTGCCGGTATTAAGGCCGCTAACATTAAAGCAAGTATTGCTTTTTTACTCATTTTTATTTCGGTTACTAAACAAAAATAGCCATCACTAATGCAATGGCTAACGTATTAAATATGTTGTTCCAATTGAAGTTAATCTTTATGACCCTTTTCTTTTGCCGGAAGTTTTTGCTGAGGTTGTTCTTTATACTCCCTGCTGCCGGCATCAGTATTTTTTAAATTTTTCCATGCATTACCATCCCATAAAAATGCAACTATAAACCAAACGAATAAAAGCAATGGAACAATAATGGTCATTATCATATTCCTTATTTCGTCGCCCAAATGCATAAAAACAGAAACGATATAAAATGCTTTTGCAAGGGTGAGAATACAAACCAACCCTTTAAACATTAACACCAACAGTTCATTAGGGTTATCGCCTTTATGGATGGTATATATTGAAAGGCCAATACCCAACTCGATAATAGTTATCACTGATAATATCCAGAATGTTTTCCATATCCTTTTTATCTGCGTACCATCATCGTGATGACCGGCTTCAGCTGTTGCACCTTGTGACATACTTTCTATTTAATTAAACAAGATAAAAACATAAGAATACAAATACCCAAACAAGATCTACAAAGTGCCAGTACAATCCGGCCTTTTCTATCATTTCATAATGGCCCCGGTTTTCAAAAACCTTCATTCTTGTTTGTATCAACATTATAATATTTATTACTACGCCGGAAAATACATGGAAACCATGGAATCCTGTTATTCCAAAAAAGTATCCCCCAAATGCAATAGGACCAGGCGTAGCCACTTCCTTCCCGTTAAACAAAACTTCCGGCCCCCATGGATTATGAGTAACCGTAGTTCCCCAGCTTTGAATAGCTCCGTTTACCAATACTTCATGTTCTCCTGTAATCAAATGTGTCCACTCCCATGCCTGGCAACCTAAAAATGCCAGTCCTCCAAGAATGGTCCATACCAACCATTTCTCTACCCCCTTTCTGTTCATTTTATGTCCTTCATGTACTGCCAACACCATAGTAACAGAACTAAAGATCAGGATAAAGGTCATAAGACTTACAAAAGCTAAAGGCAGATTAGCATGTCCCATAAAAGGAAATGCATTGAAAACATGGTTAGGATCTGCCCAAACATTCTGGCTAAATCTTATAGTACCATATGATATTAAAAAGGCTCCGAATGTAAAAGCATCACTCATTAAAAAATACCACATCATTAGCTTGCCATAGCTAACATTGAATGGGCTTTTACCACCACTCCATAATTTAGTTGTTGGTTGTGCTGTTGCTGTCGTCATTAAACTAACTTTAAATTAGTACAAAAATAAAATTTTAAACTTTGTTTATCGTATCATCATCAAAAAAAATAATAAATAAATCCAAAGCAGATCTACAAAGTGCCAATAGGTGCTCATCATTTCTATAGGAACTGCCGAATATATTTTTTGCCTCCGGCTAAAAGCTTTTAAAAACATGATCATTAAAGCTATTATGCCGCCTATAACATGAATTGCATGTAAACCTACAATAGGGTATAAAAAAGAAACAGAGACATTTTTTGTTAATGTAATACCTAGGTTCCATAATTGTATAAACCCGATAACCTGAAGGGTCACAAATAGAATTCCAAGAAAGAACGTTATAACCAACATTCTTCGATATTTCGCCATATCACTTTCGCGAAAATAACGGCCGGCAAGCCATAATGTAACGCTGCTTGCTATAATAGCTGCGGTTGAATACCAAAAAATTACAGGAAGATCAAACTCCAGCCAGTTAGGTTGATTACGTTTAATTATATAAGCGCTGGTTAGGCCGGCAAACATCATTGTAATGCTGCCAATGGCAATCCACAACGTAAATTTGTGAGGATGTATTTTTTTTCTTTGCTCTGTCATTATTAATTCCATAAATAAATTTATGTAGTCATCTTTTAATCTTTAATCATCTTCATTGGCGTCGCACTCTTGTACAGTATCTCTATATTCAACAAGGCTTCGACAAGCTCAGCCTGACAATTTAAATTTAATGCACCTTATCAAACAACAATGAAAGTAATACGATCATTAAATAAAAATATGAACTGAACATTACCTTCCTTGCTGCTGAAACATCCATTTTAATAAACAACATCACACTTACATACACCATCCAAAGGTTGCATGCCAAAATAATCCACATAGAAGTTACACCACTAATATTATAATAATAGGGCAACATGCCAACAGGTATCATCAGCATTGAGTACATCACTGTTTGTGCAGCGGTAAATTTTGTTGGCCCGATTTTACTTGGCAATAATTTAAAACCTGCCTTTGAATAATCCTGGTGGGCAACCCATGCAATAGCCCAAAAATGAGGAAATTGCCATAAAAATTGTATCCCGAATAATATCCATCCTCCGGCGCTAAATTCATCTGCGCCTGCAACCCAACCAATTAAGCAGGGTAATGCCCCGGGAAATGCTCCCACTAAAACTGCAACAGAATTTATCTTTTTTAAAGGTGTATAAATAAAGGCATATAAAAACAAACTGAACAATCCTATCATTGCACTTGCAAAATTGAACCAATACCACATTATCAATACACCAACAATTCCTGTTATAATAGCAAAGGCATAAGCTTCATTGGGAGTCATCCTTCCGGAAGCAACGGGGCGTGTTGCTGTTCTTTTCATTAGTGCATCGGTATCTTTTTCAACTGCCTGGTTAATTGCATTAGCTGAACCAGTGATCAACATACCTGCAGTAAATAATAAAAGAACTGAAAGAAGATCAAACTTTATATTTGGCACAAGCAGGTAACAAACAACACAGCTGAATACTACCATAAAGCTCAGCGTGAATTTAATCAGCTGAAAATAATCTTTCACTTTGCTGGCTAAAACAAATGACCGGGATCCGGTGAACACATGTGCCTCCTTATTCATTACTATCAAAATATTATATTTAAAATGCCCTGATTTATTTCTCAGGGCATATTATTTTTAATCACTCTTCTTTACCCTCTCCATTTATGGAGAGGGATAGGGCGAGGTTAATGTTTGCTTTCATCCTCACCAACAGGTTCTGTTTGCGGAATAAAATCCCTTCCGTCTTTTCCATAATCATATGCCCAGCGATGCACTTCAGGAATTTCTCCCGGCCAGTTACCATGACCCGGACGAATTGGTGTTGACCACTCCAGCGAAGCCGCTCCCCATGGATTTAACTCTGTAACTTTTCTTCCTTTAAAAATTGAATAAAAGAAATTGAACACAAACAAAAGTTGTGCTGCAAAAACGATTATAGAAACAAAGCTTATAAATTGATTCAGACCTCCAAACATATTAAATGATTCCCATCCGCTAAATTCATAATAACGACGTGGCATACCTGCTAATCCTTCGTAATGCATTGGCCAAAAAATAAGATACGAACCTATTAGCGTCACCCAAAAATGAATATATGCCAAAGTATTGTTCATATACCTGCCATACATTTTAGGATACCAGTGATATAAGCCTGCAAACATGCCAAACATACCTGCTACACCCATTACAATATGAAAATGCGCAACAATAAAATAGGTGTCATGCAGATGAATATCCAATGCAGAATTTCCCAGAAATATTCCTGTTAATCCACCGGAAATAAACATACTTACAAACCCAATGGCAAAAAGCATCCCCGGCGTAAAGCGAATATTTCCCCGCCATAAAGTAGTTAGCCAGTTAAATACTTTAATTGCCGACGGCACTGCAATTAATAATGTAAGCAATACAAAGAAGGATCCCAGGAATGGATTTAAACCCGTTACAAACATATGGTGAGCCCAAACCAAAAACGACAATGCAGCAATAGCAAAAAGTGAGCCCACCATTGCCATATAGCCAAAAATTGGTTTTCGTGAATTAACTGACATTACCTCAGAGGCAATTCCCATAGCCGGCAAAATAATAATATACACTTCCGGATGCCCAAGAAACCAAAACAGGTGCTGAAATAAGATCGCACTTCCGCCTTCATTAGGTAAAATTTTACCATTGATAACTATATCACTTAAATAAAAACTTGTTCCAAGGTTTCTGTCAAACAATAATAAAATACAACCCGATAATAAAACAGGAAATGATAATACCCCCAACACTGCAGTAAAGAAAAATGCCCACATTGTCAAAGGCATTCTTGTCATGCTCATTCCTTTGGTTCGCATGTTAAGTACTGTAGTAATATAATTAAGGCCGCCAAGCAATGCATTAATAATAAACAATGACATACTTATTAGCCAAAGATCCATACCGATCTTTGAGCCGCTCGAAGCCTCACCCAGCGCACTTAAAGGAGGATAAATAGTCCACCCGCCGCTTGCCGGGCCGGTTTGTACGAATAAGGAAGCCATCATTACAATAGATGCTGCAAAAAAGAACCAGTAGCTCAACATATTTAAAAATGGAGATGCCATATCCCTTGCGCCAACTTGTAATGGAATTAAAAAGTTGGAAAACGTTCCGCTTAAACCGGCAGTTAGTACAAAAAATACGAGTATAGTTCCGTGCATTGTTACCAACGCATAATAAAAATCAGGATCCAGTTTTCCGCCCTTTGCCCAATTACCTAAAAAATCTTCTAACCACGGGAATGTTGATTCAGGGTATCCTAATTGTAACCGGAATAAAACAGAAAATAACCCGCCAATAATTGCCCAGATTATTCCAGTAATCAAAAATTGCTTGGCGATCATTTTATGATCCTGGCTAAAAACATATTTAGTTATAAATGTTTCATGATGATGATGCTCATGAGCATGGCCTGCATCATGTGCCCCGGTTTGGTGTTCGTGCAAAATTGCTTCGTTACTCATAGTAGTAATATTTTAAGCCTTAGCGGCAATAATTTATTGCGTTATTGATGCTACCGGTTTTGCTTCGGTAACAGTTGAATCTGTTTTTGGTGCTTCAGCAGGTGTCATGGCTTTTTCGTACTCGGGCTTTTCGCCGGCCAGCCATTTATCAAACTCCTGCTGGCTTTCTACAATTATTTCTCCTCTCATACTAAAATGATTTTTTCCGCAAAGCTGGTCGCAGGCTATCTCATAAACAAAATTTGGATTTCCGGTCCTAACTTTCATTTCTTTTGTTGTCCATTTTGGTGTAAACCATAAAGTTGTTGGTATTCCCGGAACAGCGTCCATTTTCATCCTGAAATGTGGAAGACCCACATCGTGAATAACGTCCTGGGAATATATTACCATTTTAATAGGTTTACCAACCACAGCATGCATTACTTTTTGCACATGAATATCATCATGGCTTGCCGCATCTGTCCAATCTACGCCGAGTGGATTTCTTGCCTCTGGTTTGGTTAATTTAAAATTCTTCTTGCCAAACACTCCATCTTTCCCAGGGTACCTGAACTCCCAGTCAAACTGGTGTCCGGTAACCTCAACCAATTGTGAATCCCTAGGAGCATCTCCTGTAAATTTAAACCAATATTTTAATCCGAAAACTACCAGAACAGTTAATACTATTGCAGGTACACCAGTCCACAATAATTCCAGTTTATGGTTATGTGTAAAATAATATGCCTTTCTTTTATCACTCTCCTGGTATTTAAATGAAAACCAGAATAATAATACCTGGGTAATCAAAAACACAACACCTGTAACCGCTATGGTGATCCACATCATGGTATCAATACTCTCTCCTTCAATTGATGCGGAGCCCTGTGGAAATAAGGTTTTACCATAAAATAAGTGATTACACCACCAAACCCCAATTAGCCCTAAAATTAAAAACGCAACTAAAAGGAACCCATTTATTCTGTTGGTTTGCTTACGTGATTTTTCTTCTCCCTTTAATACACTCACATATTCACTTGCTTTCGCAATCTGAAAAATGAGAAGAAAGATCATTGCAACTATCGCTATCAAAAAAAAGTCAGTCATAAATTATTGTCTAAATCGTTTTTATCTTTTATTCAATCATTTTTTAAAAAACTTTTTTAGTTATCATCTTCAAAATATGTGTTCAGCTTTAGTTCTTTATTCAACCATCCTTCGACAAGCTCAGGATGACATACACTTAATTATTTAACACTCCATTTCCAAATCTTCTAAACTCTAACTCTGCTCATGTATGATGAATAATACTTTCTTTTAAGAACGGATGATTCTTTGGGGTTAAAGGATGCTTTGACAAGTATCTTCCAACACCCCACATTATCAATCCTACAAAACCAAGCGGAATTCCAAACTCATACCAGCTCATATGCGGATTTCCCTTAACTGTTCCCGGCATAACCATCTGATAAAAATCTACCCAATGTCCAAAAATTATTAAGACAGCCATAAAGGTCATTATGGTATAATTTCTTTTAGTGGCCTTCTTCATTAATATCAAAATTGGTGCAACAAAATTTATTATCAGATTAAAGAAAAATATTCCTTTGTATGGACCTGCATGCTCTGCCGTTCCTATTCTTTGAATGAAATATATTGTTTCTTCCGGCTGGTTACTATACCATATAAGCATATATTGAGAAAACCACAGATATGTCCAGAAAATAGAAAATGCAAACATAAATTTTCCAAGGTCGTGCAGGTGTTCATCAGTTACATATTCCAGCTCACCCCGATTTTTTAAATAAATCACAAACAGAACTATCAGTGAAATTCCTGAAACAAATGTGCTTGCAAAAGTATACCAGCTATACATTGTACTAAACCAATGAGGATCTATACTCATCAGCCAAAGCCATGGAGTGGTAGAGCCAACTGTTAATCCGAATACCACAATAAAGAATGATCCCCATGTAATATTTTTCTTTATCCATCCTTTTCCGGTTTCATAATCCATTGCCCCTCTTTCATCAGATTCAATACTCATCTGCCTCATCTTTCTGCCAATAAATACCCAAAGCCCAATTGTTAATATGGAGGCGATTGTATAAAAGGTTGGATTTAAAAATCCTGCCTTTCCTTTTAATATTTTATCAGTTTCAACATGATGTTTATCAAGCCATGGATAAATATCAGTGCGATTACCTAATACAATACATAATATAACGATGAGGGTAAGTAAGCCAAGTATCGGCACAAGAGAGGAAATGGCTTCAGTAACTCTTCTAAATGCAACCTGCCATCCTCCCATTGCCAAGGTAGTTATACAAATAAAAAACATACTTGTATTAACCAGTAATAACCAATAAGTACTGTTTTGTAATAACACAGCCCAAAATCTGGTACTGTTTACATTATCTCCATGTGAGCCTGCGCCGGGATGTAAAGCAAAAATGCCGATAACTAATGATAGTGCGCCTACAATCATAAGGCCAACCGACCACTTTTTAAATCCCCCCGGTATTACAAAATGATTGTTCATCAAAAACTATTTTTATATTAATCTCTATTTTTGTGCTGTACTACTGGTATCTTTTGCTGCAGGTGTTATACTGCTGCTATCTTTTGCTGCTGCCGATCCCTTTACCTGTTCCGATTTTACATACTGCACTACCATCCATCTTTGCTTTCTGTCTAACTGCGCTGCATAACTTCCCATATTACCTTTGCCGTAAGTTACAACATGAAACATTTGCCCTTCCGGTTGTTTTATAAACTGATCTAATTTTAAATTAGCAATACCGCCCACCTTGCCGGATACTGCCAGTGGCCCCTGTGCATCCATATTTTCACCGTGACAAATAGCACAATTAATATTATATAATCTTTGGGCTTCTAACATTTGATTTGAATCCAAAGCGGTTAATGGGTTTTTTACTGTTACAGCCATTTTATATCCATTGGAATCATTAGGTATTGTATAAGCAAACAGGTCTCCTCTTCTAACTGTTCCTTCTACAGGATAATTGATATAATTAATTCCGTTCTGCTTTAGATTATTTGCAGCATAGGCCTCATAGGCCCTGCTGTAAGCCATATCGGGCATGTATACTCTTCCCGGATCACGCTTATCGCGGCAACTGATGAAAGTAGTAACAAGAATTAAAATTCCGAAAATAAGATTCATTGTTTTCATAACATTCAATATTCAACACTCAATACCTGCCTCCCGGCAGGCAGGTTCAATTACAGCTAATATCCAACTTCTTCGTGCCTATATAATTTTTGTTGTTTATCGTATCTGCCAAACCACCATCCGGTCTCTGCTTCCTGAACATTTATTTCTATCGCCCCGTTGTTCTGTAAAAAACTTGTGACCTCGGTTTCATTGGCTTTTTCAGTACACTCAATTACCATAACAAAAAGGTCATCTGTTGCCCGCAGGTGAAAATGATGCTTTTTAACACCAGGCATCATTTGGCATAAATAACAAAATGTAAGAACCATACCCACAGATGCAAATAAAACGGTTGTTTCAAAAGTGATGGGTATAAATGCCGGCAAAGGAAAATGGGGTTTACCTCCAATATCCATGGGCCAGTCACTCGTAAATATCCATCCCATAAAACCCAGGGCAGTGGCTGTACCTGTAATACCAAAAATAAATCCTGCAGCATGTAGGCTGGTTTCCCTGATGCCTAATGCATGGTCTAATCCATGCACAGGAAAAGGCGTATACACATCGTGTATCTTATACCCTGCACGGCGTACATTCTTGATGGCAGGAAATAATACCTTCTCATCATCAAAGCAACCAACTACAAATTTTTTTACAGACATAATGCAGCCTCCCCAAACCCCTCCGGTGGAGGGGATTTTTGAAGTTTATAATTATTTAATCTTTCCATTTTTTATTAAATATAAATTTTTAGAGCCTTCGAAAGTCTCCCCCACCGGGGGAGATTTAGAGGGGGCCTTAATGTGCACGCTCTACTTCCTCAATATAAAATTTATCAGCATCCATCTTCTCGGTTTCTGTCATTTTTGCTTTATAATTTTCACCACTGGTTTTTAATATTGCCTTTATCTCTGCTACTGCAATTACCGGGAAGAATTTTGCAAATAAAAAGTAACAGGTAAAGAATAATCCAAATGTTCCCAGGTAAAAACCAACTTCCCATATAGTAGGACTGTAATAAGTACTCCATGCTGACGGGAGATATTCCCTGTAGATGGATGTAACAATGATCACGAATCTTTCAAACCACATACCTACGTTTATCAATACTGACATGAAAAAAGTAAATGCAATATTTCTTCTGAGTTTTCTTGACCAGAATAATTGAGGCGAAACAACATTACAAAACATCATACCATAATATGCCCAGCCATAAGGGCTGAAAAGATTTAACCTGTTTTGCCTGAATGCCCACCACTCATACTGGTTTTGACCATACCAGGCAACAAATAATTCTGTGAGATAGGCGCAACCCACAATAGATCCGGTTAAAACAATTACTTTATTCATTGCCTCAATGTGGCCCACGGTTATATAGTCTTCAAGATTTAGAACTTTACGGGTTATTATAAGCAGACTTTGAACCATTGCAAACCCAGAGAAAATAGCACCTGCAACAAAGTAAGGAGGAAAAATGGTAGTATGCCAGCCGGGAACAACAGAGGTGGCAAAGTCAAAGGATACAATTGTATGAACCGACAATACCAGCGGTGTACTTATTCCCGCCAACACCAATGATAAACTTTCGTGCCGCTGCCAATGTTTTGTGCTTCCGCTCCATCCAAATGAGGTAAAGCCATAAAACATTTTTCTGAATTTTGTCCTTGCCCTGTCTCTTAGTGTGGCGAGATCTGGTAATAAACCTGAGTACCAAAATAATAATGATACGGTAAAATAAGTTGATACGGCAAATACGTCCCACATCAATGGCGAAGCAAAGTTTGGCCAAACCGGACCCCGGCTATTTGGATAAGGCATTACAAAGAAAAACATCCAAACTCGTCCCATGTGAAATAAGGGAAACTGTGCGGCACAGATCACAGCAAAAATAGTCATCGCTTCGGCAGCCCTGTTTACACCTGTTCTCCAGCCCTGGCGGAATAATAATAATATCGCAGAAATAAGTGTACCGGCATGCCCTATACCGATCCACCATACAAAGTTTGTAATATCCCAGCCCCAGCCTACTGTTTTATTCAAATTCCATTCTCCTGTACCATACGTAACCTCCCTATAAACAGAATAAATTCCAAATAATAAAAGTAAAACTGATATAGTAAAACCAATATACCAAAGCATAGTAGGCCTTGCTTCGATAGGGCGGCAAATATCTTCAGTAACCTGGTGATAATCTTTATCACCATCTACCAAAGGCTCCCTTAATTGTGATTCATATTTTAATAATGACATATCAATTACTTATCTCCCGGCTATCGGGATTATTAATGATCCTGTTTATCTGAATTGGCTTCCTTCGTTCCATGAAAATCTCCTTTCTCATGACTATCATCATGAATGTCTCCCACTACTCTATCTGTATTCCTTATCTTGGCAAGATAGTTAACATTGCTAAGCGTATGCAACTGCTCCAACACATAAAATTTTCTATCCTTTTGCTCAACATTTCTGATTTTTGAAACACGGCTCTCTTTATCATTTACATTACTGAAAACAATTGCATGGGTTGGACAGGCCTGCATACATGCAGTTTGTATCTCGCCGTCCTTTACCGTCCTGTTTTCTTTTTTCGCATTTAACTTTCCTTCCTGTAAACGCTGAACGCAGAAACTGCATTTTTCCATTACCCCTCTTGATCGGACTGTTACATCAGGATTTAAAACCATCCTTGGAAGATCATCATTCATCATCATGGTAGCGTCAGAAATAATCCCCTTTTGATTATCAGGGAAGCTGTCAGAGCCCGTATAATCCTGCCAGTTAAAGCGACGTACTTTATATGGACAGTTATTAGCACAATACCTTGTACCTATGCAACGGTTATAAGCCATTTGATTTAGGCCCTCGCTGCTATGATTTGTTGCAGTAACAGGACAAACATTTTCGCAGGGCGCATTATCACAATGTTGGCAAAGCATCGGCTGAAAAATGACGTCAGGGTTTTCAGGACTTCCCGTAAAGTAACGATCGATCCTAAGCCAATGCATATCATGATATCTTGCAACCTCACGCTTACCTACAACCGGAATATTATTTTCTGCATGGCAGGCTACCACGCAAGCACTGCAACCGGTGCAGGTATTCAGATCAATACTCATCCCCCACTTCATACCTGGCTTATCGTAGTAAGGATACATGGTTGCATCCTTTACAAAATCTTCCCCATAAGCCGCTAATTCTTCTTCCTCGTGTTTATTAAGATCTTTTGGATTTGCAATAAATTTAGACAGCGTTGTTTCTCTTATAATAGGTCTGCCCTCTGTAACATTATGCACCTGCGACTGTGCAATTGGATAAGTGTCTCCTGTTTTTTCAATTGTTGCATTGGCTGCATAATAATCAACATTTGTTCCGTTATACGAAACCAGTGGATATACATTTACCCCTGCCCCATATGCTGCTCTGCCAATATACTCTGCTGTTTTATTATTGTCACCACTTGTTCTTCCGTATCCAACAGCTAATGCAATTACATTAGGATGTATTCCGGGAAGAATAAGAACCGGAAGGGTTACACTTTTACCATTTGCTGTAATTTTTACAACAGGTTTTTGAGGGTTTACTTCATATTTATCAGTATCCTTCCTGTTGAAAATATCAATATTGAATAATGATTTACCCATTGCAGAGGATATCATTGCATAATTATCCCATGTTGCTTTTGAGATGGGATCTGGAAGCTCCTGCAGCCAGGGATTATTTGCCTGGTTACCTGTGCCTAATGAAACCTTTTGATATAACACTATTTCGTTTCCACCACTTTTTATAGCGGCGATCTTTGCAGCTGCACCGGCAACATTTCCGCTGAACGATGCGCCGGATAAAGTAAGTGCAGTTGTAACATTCTTTAAAATACTAGTTGTATCTGTAGTATTATTTGTGTTAGTTGTATTTGTTGAATCAGGATTATTAGTTAATGATCTTTTACCCGTTCCTGATCCAACAATACCATCCTGCAATGCGATATTAAAATTATCCTCACCGCCAACTTTAGCCGTCCAGTATTTTTTAAAGTAAGTTTGATAATCGTTGCCGGTTTGTGCAGAAGTATTTGCTATAGCTGTTGAATCAGTACTGGTAACTGCTGTTGATGAGCCAATCCATTTTAATAATGAATCCTCGAATTGTCTTGTTTTGAATAATGGATGAATAAGTGGTTGAATTAAACTGATATTGCCTCCCTGGCCCTCAGCATCTCCCCAGCTTTCCAGCCAGTGATGAGAAGGAAGAACATATTTACATAGCTCTGTAGTTTCGTCCATCCTTTCGTTGAATGAGATGGTTACAGGGCATTTTTTTATACCTGCTTTAAATTTATCAGCTGCAAAATAATTATAGGCCGGATTGGCACCGTACACTAATAACGCACCAACGTTACCTGCATTAAGATCATTTACCAGCGTGGCCATATCTACATCAACACCCTGACGATAATTTGCAGTTGAAGCCCAGTCTATGGTTTTACCACCTGCTCCGATCGCTTCGTTAATTGCATTTACAATTATCTGAACATTAGTGTCATTACTTCCGCACACAACCAGGGCTGCACCTTTATTTGCCATTAACTCTGCTGCTGCTTTTTTTACACCTTCTGCAGCATTGCCGGTTAAATTTGAAGTAACACTTCCCCCCACTGCAGCCAGTAACGCAAGTGCCACTGCACCTGTTTCAGAAGGTTTATGAAGATATCTTTCATCTGCATTAGCACCTGTTAAGCTCATATAACTTTCAAATTGAAAGTGCCTGCTCATCTGTGGATGCTGTGCATTAATTCTTCTCGTTTCAGCATATTGCCTGTTAAAAACAACAGGGCTTAACCATGTACCTAAGAAATCTGCGCCCAGGCTTACAATAACCTTTGCATTTTCAAAATGGTAAGAAGGCAGGGTTTTTTTTCCATACGAAGCTTCATTTGCCTGTATCATTCCGCTATACGAAACACCATCGTATTGTACATGCCGGGCACCCGGATATTTCGCTAAAAAATTTGTAATTATTTGTTTTGTTGTAGGAGATGTTAGCGATGAAGTAAGCAGCACCAATGGTTTACCTGCATTTGCAGTTAAGTCATCAGCTATCATTTTATCTATCACTTCAAAAGTGGCTTCCTTGCCTTTTGCCATAGGATACCGGAGTCGTGAAGTATCATATAAGTCTAGCACAGAAGCCTGTACCTGTGCTGATGTACCTCCATTTGTTACAGGCGAAAGTGTATTTCCTTCCACTTTTATCGGGCGTCCCTCTCTTTGTTTAACAAGTACCGGTACCACATCGCCGTCGCTTATATATGTAGATGCATAAAAATTAGAAATACCCGGTGTAATGTCATCCCTTTTATTTAAAAATGGCACTGCTTTATTAACCGGTGATTCACAACTGGCTGCAAGTGCAGCAGCGGCTGTGCTAAATCCTATATACTTTAAGAAATCACGGCGGGGAGTTTTAGCATCCAATATCTCTTTCATGTCTTCTAATGGAAGCAACTCATCATTAAACTCATTTACCAATGACTTTTTAAATTCATCTGATTTGTTCAGCTCTCCAAAACTTTGCCAGTACTTTATTTCATTCATATTACCGTTTATTTGTTACCCTTTAAACGTTTACCCGGATTAACCGAATAACTATCCACGTTTAATAGTGGCATTTTTGACATTCAGTGCCACCTATACGTTCTACCGTTACACTATCGTATTTTTTATTTTTTATATCATCATGAAATTTTTCATAAATGCTATAAAATTTATTTCCATTCCCTGCACTATCATTAAACTGAACCTTGGTTTCCCTGTGACAATTGATACACCACCCCATGCTAAGATCAGCAAATTGTGCTACTTCTCCCATATCCTGAATGTTACCATGGCATGTTTGGCATTGCTGCTGGCCAACTTTTACATGTTGTGAGTGATTAAAGTAAACATGGTCAGGAAGATTGTGTATTCTAACCCATTCAACTGGTTTGCCCGGCCTGTCATATTTTTTTAAATCGGGGTTCCAACCTGCATATTCATATAGTTTTTGAATTTCTGCAGTACCATTTACTGATGTTCCGTCTTCTCTGGTAATTGGCTCGCCTGTATATTCTTTTATAGATATATGGCAGTTCATACAAACATTTACTGAAGGAATATTTGCGTGTTTACTATCCTGTGCGCCGCCATGACAATACAAACAACTGATTTGATTAGTACCTGCGTGAATTTTATGGGAGTAATAAATAGGCTGTTCCGGCTGATAGCCCTTTGTTCTGCCCAAACCAATTGCTGCTTCCATGGTAAAATAACCGCCTATTAAAAACAATACTATAATACCCAATAGTAAATATGCTTTGTTGCGATAAAAGGGAACAGGATTAGGGGTTCTTATTCCCTGCTTTTCATCACTCAGTTTTTTAAGATTGCTGTTAACCTGCAATAAAATAAGTGCAATAACGGCAAGTATTAACGTTAATACACCATATAAAAGTGAATTATCGTCTTCTCCAGCTGTTCCTGTTCCTGTAGCGCTTGCCGCTGCTGCTGGCTTTTCATATTTATTAGCCCAATCCAATACTGCATCTATTTCCTCATTTTTTAAATCCGGAAAAGCAGTCATAACTGAATTATACTTCGCAAACATTTGCTTGGCATAAGGGTCAGTGTTTATCATAGAAGTGGTATTGTGAACCCACTTGTAAACCCAGTCTTTAGGTAATCCGGCTGCTGCTTCTCTTTCCCTGGCTCCTTTTAACGGGGGACCTGTAAATTCAGCATCAGGTTTATGACAACTGGCGCAATAGCTTTTAAATATGGCCTGGCCATCCTGTGCAAATAAATTATTATTAAAACTGAATAGAAAAAGGAAGAAAATCCCTGTGGTGGTTGTACCAATAAATCTTCTATAATGGTTCATGCGCTAAACTTGGTCAAGATATAAATTCCTTATGCTGCGTGCAAAAATAAGTCAGGATGTTGATATACTGTTAACATTTTAAAAATTTTTTTCTCCTTATCTGGCGTGGGTTTCAGAAGATTTGATAATATCAGCTTTAATCTTTGTCATTATTTTGTAAGCCTTGTTATTATAATTATTAATATACTTTAGATGTATATTTTTATCATCTTTATAAATATAAATTCAAAATTATAAACGCCCTTAATACAATTGTGCAACACGTAACAAAATACATAGCAATTTTTGCTTCAGGTAAAGGAAGTAATGCCCAAAGAATTATAGATCATTTTAATTCCTCTATAAAAATGGGGATAGGCTCTCTGAACAAGAACACAGAAAAGAACAGAGCAAAAGTGGTGTTGATCGTATGTAATAATCCAAACGCAGGCGTATTAAAAATTGCTGAAAAAGAAAGTATTCCAGCATTAATAATTGATAGAAAAAAATTTTATGAAGATGGTTACCTGGATGAATTAAAAAACTATAAGATTGACCTTATTGTACTTGCTGGATTTATGTGGAAAGTACCTAATGAAATTATCCGGGTTTATCCGAATAAAATTATCAATATTCATCCTGCATTGCTTCCAAAATATGGAGGAAAAAATATGTACGGAAATTTCGTTCATGAAGCAGTATTAAAGGCGGGAGAAGAAGAAAGCGGGATCACGATCCATTATGTAGACGAAATATATGATCATGGTAAAATTATTTTTCAGTCAAAATGCCAGGTTGATAAAACTGATACCCCTGAAACGCTGGCTGAAAAAGTTCATATGCTGGAACATAAATATTACTCTTCCATAATCGAGAATATTTTACTTCAATAAATTTTTTAAATCAGTTCATAAAGGATTTAAAATATTTAAAAAGCGAAATGACAGTTAAATATGTCTTTAGAATAAATCGATAATTGTCTTTACTGTAATATTGATCGTGATTACATTTTTACCAGAGTTTAAAATAACCGGCTACTTCTTATTTTTTATGTTGTTGATAAATTATGCAACCGGTCAAACTATAATTTCGGGTAGAGTTTACGATTCAACAAAATTATATGTAGTGCCGGGGGTAATAGTAAAAAGTACCGGTGGCGGTAGTACTATTACTGATTCGCTGGGAACATATCATATCAACACAAACGAAAATGATTCTATATCATTTTATTATGCTAATAAGCCAACACAAAAATTTCCGGTTAAGTCTATCAGTAATTACAACGATTTTGATATCTCTTTACAGGTAAGGGTATTTGAAAAATACAGGCTATTAAAAGAAGTTAAGATATTCTCTAAAAGTTACAGGCAGGATTCAGCAGAGAATCGTCTTAGTTATTCTAAAATATTTGATTATCAAAAGCCGGGGTTGCGCTCAACTTATACACCGGGCTCTCCTCCCGGTATTGATATTAATGAGCTTATTAATATTTTTCGCTTCAGAAGAAATAAACAAAACCTGGCCTTTCAAAAAAGATTACTGGCGGAAGAAGAAGATAAGTATGTTAATTACAAATTCAATAATACTTTGATAAAACGGGTAACGGGATTAACGGGGAATTCACTTGAGAAATATATGTTTACATATAAGCCAACGTATGAATTTATTATTACGTCCTCTGAGCTTGAGTTTTATGAATACATTTTAAATACAGCAGAAACATTCAAAAAACACGAAGGATTGAAGTAATTAAAAATTTATTTTTCTTTTAATTTTTTAATGGCTGTGATGCCTGTTAATATCTTCTTTATTTAAACGTAAAAACCTTGCTGCATTATTATAAAAGATATCTCTTTTTTGCTGAGAAGATAAAAATGAGGCAGTTTCTATAGATTGTATTGCATATTCAATCGCTTCAGGCCACACCATCTGATCGGAGCCAAACATAACCCGTTTGCCAAAACCGGCTTCAACAATGCGCTGCAAATATTTATGAAATTCTTTTCGTGGCAGTGCAAAAGAAATTACACCAACATCAACATATACCTGGGGATGTGTCCATAATACTGCAAGCAGATCATCTATCATAGGCCAGCCAGCATGCATAATATATACCCTTAGTTTGGGGTGCTTTAACAAAGCTTCTTCCAGCACCAATGCAGAATGTAGCCGGGCTCTGTATTTTACACTTCCCAGATATGGTGCACCCACGGGACCGGTACCTATGTGTATAGCCATTGGAATATCCAATTCTTCTGCTATACTCAGATATGGGTCGAACAAACTATCACTGGGTGAGTAACCGTTATATTGAATTCCTACTTCACCCAATATTTTGAAAGTACCATTTGTAAATAATTTTCTAAATGAATCAACAGATGGTGTGTTTTTATTAAAATTGAATTGCAGTCCGGGAAAAAAACGTTCGGGGGCAACCTTCATCCATTTTTCTGTTTCAGTTCCACTCAGCATTCCATATATATTGTGCTTCTTCATTATTGACAATGTCCTTTTTATCAGCTCTTCATTAGTTGTTGGAGATACAATACGAAGAGAGCATTCTCCATTACCAAATTGCCTGATAAATTCAAGAGGGTATGGTTTGGAGTTATCCCATGTTACCAGATCAGTCCGGGGCAAACAAAATACAAAGGGCGGAGGTCCCTGGGCATCTGCTTTCATAGCATGCAAGTGCATATCAATGATGGGCAATTTTGCTTGTTGAGATTTATTTTGCTGGCTGTAACTTATTTTAATAAATAAAAAAATAAATAATATAAATAATAGATTCTTCATTTTATTTAGTTTTTCTAAATAGATTTATAGGCCTGTGAGTATTTCAAAAGTAAATTATTGTTATAAATTCAATATCCATTGCTCAAATCTTTTCAAATTAAGTTTATAAGATAATTATTATGATTAAATTAAAACTCATTTATTTTTTTCTGTTAATGCTAATTTGCCATACCGGATTATCGCAGCAGGCAGATGTTTTAATAAAAAACGGGCGTATCATTGATGGCACCGGCAACTCCTGGTATTATGGTTATGTAGCTATTAGCAAGGGGAAAATTGTCTATGCCGGAAAACCAAAAAATATTCCTGCTGAAAAAATAATTGATGCAACAGGATTGATAGTTTCTCCGGGGTTTATTGATGTACATACGCATATTGAAGGTGATGAAGCAAAAACGCCAACAGCAAATAATTTTATTTTAGACGGAGTTACTTCTGTGGTAACAGGTAATTGTGGTGCTTCCCATGTTAACATACAAAAATATTTTACTTATTTGGATAGTTTAAAACTTTCAATAAATGTTGCTACCCTTATCGGGCATAATGATGTTCGTAAAGAAGTGATGGGCACTGCCAACAGGCCCCCTACACAAGCTGAATTGCAACAAATGGAAGCTTTGGTTGCAAAAGCGATGAAGGATGGTGCAGTGGGTTTATCTACCGGGCTTATCTATATTCCGGGAACATATTCGCATGCTGCAGAGATAGTAGCGCTGGCAAAAATTGCTGCACAATATAATGGTTTGTATGCAACACATATGAGAGATGAGGCAGATAGTGTTGTACAGGCGATAAACGAAGCTTTAAATATAGGCAGGCAGGCAAATATTCCTGTAGAGATCTCACATTTTAAAGTTGGCGGACAACAAAACTGGGGCAGGAGTAAGCAAACTTTGCAAATGATTAAAGACGCAAGAAATGAAGGGTTGGAAGTAACTATCGACCAATATCCTTATACGGCCAGCAGTACATCATTAAGTACAATGATACCTGAAGAAATTTTATCAGATGGCTCAGATTCGGTCAAAGCAAGATTGCAACGGGCTGAGATACGCAATTATGTAATCAATAACATGGTTGGTAAATTAAAGAAAAGAAAATTAAAACATTTTAGTTATGCTGTTGTAGCATCACACCGTGCCGATTCAACTTACAATGGTAAAAGCATTGAGGAAATAAATCTTATGAAAGGAAAAAAGCATAAAGCAAAAGCTGAAGCAGAAACAATAATCGAATTAATGCTGAATGGTGGAGCAGGGATGGTATTTCATGGTATGAGTGAAAATGATGTAAAAAATATTATGCAATATCCTTTTAACATGTTTGCATCAGATGCAAGCATTAGGCAATATAAAATAGGTGTCCCACATCCCCGGGGGTATGGTACCAATGCAAGGGTATTAAGCAAATATGTAAGAGAGGAGAAAATAATTTCTCTGGAAGAAGCAATAAGGAGAATGACATCATTGCCTGCACAAAAATTTCAGTTAAAAGACCGGGGATTATTAAAGGAAGGTTTAGCTGCCGATGTGGTAATATTTGATGAAAAAGAAGTGCAGGATATCGCAACTTTTGAAGATCCTCACCAATACTCAAAAGGATTTAAATATGTAATTGTAAATGGGAAGCTGGTAGTTGAAAATGGTAATCATACAGGAGTTAGGAGCGGAGTTACTCTTGCGGGTGCTGGGAAGAATAAAACTTATAATGAAAAGTAAAGAATCCTGCCAGTATCTAAGGCCCATGTGCACATAAGATGACCCAACACTGCTATGAAGCCCGTCCCTGCTTTTGCAAACTACTGACAGGTATCAAAACTACAATATACTTTATTTTCCCCGTGGCCTGTAAATATCGTGTACAAGTAGCTTTACCGTGGTACGACCAATGTTTTTACCGGAGTGCGTCTGTGAGCCGGAAATTATTGCCATACCCGCTTTCACATCAATTTCCTGCGGGCCGGCTCCCTGAGGAGTTATAATGATTTTACCGCCCTGTAGCACATACAGCGTATTATCAGGATGTGTATGCAGTGCGACTGAATCACCCGGCTTTAGCGTAACCTCATACACTTTTATATTCAATGTATCACCAAGCTTTTTGGCAAATTCCGCTTCCACTGTTAATGGATCCATGGCAACATCGTATGCCGGCATATCGGATGTGTCACTTTTAGTAACCGTTGTAGCTGTATCATTATTTTTTTCTGAAGTAGTTGCAGTGTCATTACAGCTAATTAGAAATAAAAATGAAAAGAAAACAAAAAAGTAATTTTTAATTTTTAATTGCTTCATGGTTTTAAATTTAAATTTTTTAAAAAAGGTTGGGTATTATTACACAGGAAAGCAAATAATATTTTCAGAGATTCTTCAGTTAGTGGTTTTTTAAGAAAAATGGGGTGACTTAGCTCACAGTATGCCGGAAAATTGAAGGTATAAAAATTATTTGGTATGAAACAAAATTTTATTAATTAGCTCTATGGGTATCCATAAATAATTTTTGGGATGCATTCCAATTATACCAAATTTTCTTTCGGCTATTAGCAATAAACTCATTGAACTGTGTATAACGAAGTACCCCTTCATTATATTTTTTAACCTCGTTATTATAAGCATATATTTCTGCCTGGGAATATTTTTTGAGAGACTTCTTTTTAAAATCTTTTTTAGCTTTCAGAAAGTTTTTTTCCATTATAAAAAAATCCCGTATTTGTGGAATATCCCATTCTGCAATTTGTTTATAAAAATTCAATGTTTCCCGGGAACTATAAATTAATGCCGGATCCTCATCGAAGCTTTTAATGGCAGTAAGTTCTTTTATTCCTTCTGTTGCGCATTGGAGCAATGCTATTCTTCGCTTTTCAATATCCCCTGCATTTTTTTCCTTAATAGCTTTGATAATTTCATTGTCCTGAGAACTACAATTATTAACTATTTTTAAAACACTGTCACTATAATTATTTAACCTGCCCACAGCTGAAACTTTACCCTGCCCAATAGCAGAACCGAAAAAACATAAAAGAATAATTAAAAAGAGATTATGTTTCATTCTTGCGCATAATTTATCAATAATTAATAAGTTTTCTAACATATTCATTAAGGCGGAAATGTGCCATGAAATTTTTCTCCAAAGCTACGTTAAAAGGAATTGGGGTATCAAGTGAAGCACAACGTATAACCGGAGCATCGAGCCATTCAAAACAATTTTCATTTATCCATGCTGATATCTCCCCGCCAATACCACCAACAAGAGTGTCTTCATGTAGAATTAAAACTTTACCCGTGTTTCTTACCGATTCTTTTATTGCGGTATAATCCAACGGCAACAATGTTCGCAAATCTAAAATATGTATTGAAATGTTTTTATGCTCATCAGCATATTCTAACGCCCAATGAACGCCTGCACCATAAGTAATGATGCTTATATCTTCTCCTGCCTTTACAATATTTGCTTTACCTATTTCAATTTCATAATGTTCCTCAGGTACATTACCGGTAACGCTTCTATATAAAGCCTTGTGTTCAAAAAAAAGTATAGGATTCGGATCGTTGATGGCAGCGATAAGCAATCCTTTAGCATCTTTAGGTGATGATGGATATACAACTTTCAATCCCGGCGTATGAACAAACCATGCTTCATTACTTTGACTGTGGAAAGGGCCTGCTCCTACCCCTCCACCTGTCGGCATCCTTATCACAACATCAGCATTTTGCCCCCAGCGATAATGGATCTTGGCAAGATTATTTACGATCTGGTTAAACCCAACAGTTACAAAATCAGCAAACTGCATTTCCATAACACTTTTATAACCTTCTAAACTTAATCCTAATGCAGTTCCTACAATTGCACTTTCACAAAGCGGAGTGTTTCTAACTCTTTCTTTTCCAAACTCCTCTACAAAGTTCTCCGTTATTTTAAAAGCGCCTCCATATTCTGCAATATCCTGTCCCATCAAAATTAAGTTTGCATGTTGCTTCATACTTTGATGTAAGGCTTCTTTTATTGCTTCGAAGAACTTAAGTTGTCGGGAAACGTGAGAAGTAAAACGTGAACTTTTTTCTGACATTTGCCGTTTCACATTTGGCGTGTTCTCTGCATACAGATCTTTTAATTCATTTTCAATACTAAAACTTTCGGAAATTCCTCCACTTGTGGGATTTAGGGAAGCATCAATATCATTTTTAAAATCATTTCTTATATCAGCGACTTCTATTTCTGATAGAATTTTTTGTTCAATTAAAAACCTTTGATAGTTTTTTATAGGATCTTTTTTACTCCATTCTTCAAATCTTTCTTTAGCAATATATTTAGTGCCGCTGGCTTCTTCATGGCCACGCATTCTAAACGTGAGACATTCTATTAAATATGGCTTTTGATTTTTTATGCAATATTCACGAACACCCTTAATGGTATCATATACTTCCAAAATATTATTCCCATCAATCTGCACCCCTTCCATCCCATACCCTTTGGCTTTATCAATTAATTTTTCGCAACTATATTGTTCATTGATTGGTGTGCTTAACCCATAACCATTATTCTCAATAATAAAAATTACAGGCAGGTGCCAAACCGCAGCCACGTTTAATGCTTCATGAAAATCGCCTTCACTTGTTCCACCTTCTCCGGTAAAAGCCAATGAAACTTTGTTTTGTTTTTTAAGTTTATATGCCAACGCAACGCCATCTGCAATGGCTAACTGAGGGCCAAGATGGGATATCATTCCGCAGATAAAATGTTCTTTGCTGCCAAAGTGAAAACTTCTTTCTCTTCCTTTGCTATATCCCTCCCTGCTCCCCTGCCACTGCATGAATAATTTATGCAACGGCATTTTTCTGGAGGTGAAAACACCAAGGTTTCTATGCAAAGGCATTATCCATTCGTCAGGCTGCATGGCAAGTGTGGCGCCAACTGAAATGGCTTCCTGTCCTATACCGCTGAACCATTTTGTGATCTTGCCCTGCCTTAATAATACCAGCATCTTTTCCTCTATCATTCTTGGGAAAAGTAAATTTTTGTACAGATTGATCAGCTCCTCATTAGAAAAATCCTTACGGTTGAAATGCATATTGCGAATTTCAACTATTCAAAGTAAAAACCAAGATGGAAAGTTTTTTATTTTACCAGTCTGTCAATTATTGCGGATACAACAGATAGCAGGAGACCAAAAATAAAGGCCCAGAGAAAACCATCTATATTAATTCCGGAAACAAATTTATCAGCTAACAAAATGATCAGAACATTTATTACCAAAAGAAAAAGGCCCAATGTAATAATAGTGATAGGAAGCGTTAAAATAACTATAAGCGGTTTTACAATCGCATTGAGAAGGGCAAGTACAAGCGCAAAGATAATGGCAGTGGTAAAATTGTTTATAACTACATGCGGTTCTAAAAGCTTTGACAATACGTATACTGCAACAGCCGTAATAAGTAAATTGATAATGAATCTCATAATAATAAGTTTAAATCAAAAGTAATGATTCTTTAGTTGGAGATATCTAATTAAAAGAAAAAATATAATTTTTACATCCTTTTTTTTGTTAACTTTAAAAATCACCAAAAATAAACATCCCGTATGCAGTTTTTAAAAACACTTGTTATTATTCTGCTCAATATGATATATGCTTCTGCAATTGCACAACAGCAAGGGCCAACTATACAATTCAATAGATTTGGGGAAATTACAAATCTTAGGGATGCCAAATTTAACAGGGTGATTGAAGAAACATTTATTCCTAATATTAATGAGAATAAAATACCTTATTCACGTATTACAGGCAGCAGGTTTTGGAACAATGATTGGCAATCTGCTGCACTATATCAAAACAGTTCGCTGTTAGGAATAGTGCCGCTTAAATTAAACCTGGCCACTAATGAAGTGCATGTTTTAATAAAAGATGAAGAAAAAGTATTACAGAATCCTGTAACATCAATTATTTTTTTTAAGCAAAATGATACTTCAATAACCACTGCTGCATTTATCAGTTATGTTCCAAATTTGTTTTTAGATAATAAAAAGTTGAATGATTTTGTTCAGGTTTTAAATTATGGTGATTACCAGCTTTTGAAATATGTAAAAAGAAAGGTTTCAGTAGGTGATTCTCTGTTTAGAACATTAAAGCGGTATTACTTTTCCGATGATCGTTATTATTTTTTAAAATCAGGCGAAAAAGTTGAAAGGATTAAAAAATTAAGTAAGGATAATGTGCTTGCATTTCTTCCGTCTTCTTCTAAGTTTTATGACTGGATAAAAGAAAACAATATTGATTTTAAAAGAGAAACTGATGTTATACGATTTCTTAATTATTATAATGCAGTTAAGCGCCAATAAATTTGTAACTATACAACAACCAATTCAAAAAAATCTTTAGGTATAAGATATTTATTTGCAAGATCATTAAGTTCATTACCGGTAATATTTTTTATTGTATTCATTGAATCATAAAAATAATTTTCGTCCAGGTCATTAAGAATGAGGTTTTTCCAGCGGTTAATGATCTGAAAAGGTCCATCAAGGTCACCAAGGTTGCTGCCCATCATGTAATTCTTTACTAACAGCAATTCTTCGTCATCCACCAATTCTACTTTTAATAAATTCATTTCTTTATATATTTCTTTAATTGCTGCTTCGCAAACATCTTTCCCGGCTTCTGTACTTATCATCCATGCCGTTTGCTGAATATGATTTTGTATATAGCTGTGTATACCATACGTATAGCCTTTCTCTTCCCTGATATTTGCCATAAGCCTTGATCCAAAAAACCCTCCGAATAATGTATTTAGTATCATTACTTTTTTAAAGTCTGGGTGATGGCGGTTGGGGAATGGTCGGGCAATTCGGATTGCCCCCTGTACACTGTTGGGATCATTTTTTATCCTTAACTTTTTCTCAGTTGCAGGTGTTGCCATGTCTGCCGGAGGCGGAATTGATTCATTAAAATTCAGGTCTCCGAAAAAGTTATTTAACTGTTCTTCAAAATCAACGGGTAATTTACCTGCAGCAAATAAAATACACTTACCTTTTAAATAATAGCCGGTATAAAAATTTCTGATTTCCTTCGCCTGCAATGCATCATAACTTTCAGGTGTAGTAAATTTTCCATAAGGATGATCTTCGCCGTATAAATATTTATCAATTAACCGGTTGGCAACAAAATCACCTTTTTGTAAATTAACAGATAGCTGTTGTTTACTGTTTTGTTTAAATATCTCTAACTCATGTTCCGCAAATATGGAATCGGAAAGTATTTCCCTGATTACCGGTAACAAATTATTTAAATGCTTTGAGAGGCAATGCAATGTAAGCGTTGCTGTTTCGTTATGACAAGCCCGATTTAAATATGCACCATAATATTCAAAGTGTTCATTTATCTGGAAAGCAGTTTTTTCAGAAGTTCCGTTCTTTAATAAATTATTGGTTGCTGCGGCAATAATGTTTTTTTGTTCGTAACAATTGCCTGCATAAAAAACAAACTCCAGCATCATTACCTCTTCCACACCAGCGTTTATTGCATATACAGGAGCATTATTTTTTAATACAATTTTATCGTAAGGTTTTAAGGTGAGATTAAAATCAACTGCATGTTTTATTGGCGGGGAAACTGTTCTGTTAAGCATTATCTATTTTTAGTAACAATTTTTTTTGATGGTAAACAGAATAAATAATTACTCTTCTTCTGATCAACTTATAAATAATGCGATAATTCCTGTGAAGTATCTGTCTATATTTTCCGGTAATCTTTTCTGGAATCGGGCGTCCTTTTTCCGGATAATTAATAAGCGATTCTGCCTTTTTTATTAATTCCTGTACAAATTTTTGTGCTGCATATTCGGAATCTATGGCAATATATTTACCAATGGAATCTAAATCGGCAACAGCTCTTTTAGTCCAAATTACCTGAACCATCTTTTTAATTTCTCTTTTGCCTCATCAGTGGTATAAACTTTTCCTTGCTGTATGTCTTGCTCTGCCTGCTCTAATTTTTTTT
This sequence comes from Chitinophagales bacterium 65-1, assembly GCA_002050465.1. Taxonomy (GTDB): domain Bacteria; phylum Bacteroidota; class Bacteroidia; order Chitinophagales; family Chitinophagaceae; genus Ginsengibacter. The sequence continues at coordinate 62,108 of MWYX01000060.1, read as the reverse complement.
CCAATATTATTTTGTAAAAAATATCATTTGCATCTTCTAGAGAAAGTTGTTTAGTTATTTTAGTTACTTCTGCTTTTATATTTTGATTTGACATAAAGTTTTATTCTTTAAATCTTTACCATGGGTCAATTACATTCTTCATTTCTTCATTAGAAATTATATTGCCATCATCAACATCTTTTAAACCCATTTCAATTTTATCGAATACAATAATTTTTTCAAGCAATACATCAATGTCCTCAAAATTATCTTCCGGCATGGCTTTTATACTTCAATTATTTTTTTCTTAGTTAACATAGAAAAAATGATTTCTCAAATTTACAATTTAATTTTCTGAGTAATAATACAATGTGCTACAGTTATTTTCATTAAAAATATTTTTGCTTTCCTGTAGAATATCCTGTACAGTTACTGCCTGGTAGTGCTCCAGCTCTTTGTTCATAAGATTGGCATCTCCCAATAATTCATAAGTAGCCAAACTCCCTGCACGACTCATTAATGGCACATCTTCAAAAGCCATCAGGCTTTCGGTTTTATTCTTTACTTTTTCCAATTCAGTTTCGCTGACAGTTTCGGATTTCATTTTTTCCAGTTCTTCTTCAATTGCCCTTTCTGCATCTTTCATTTGTATGCCCTTAACCAATTTGCCTTCTATTGCCATTAAACCAGCATCTACACTTCCAAAATGAAAGCAATTAATATTACTGAACAACTGTTTTTCCTTAACCAGGCTTTGATACAATCTTGATGATCCCCCGCCGCTTAAAAGATCGGTTATAAGGTCAGCGGTATAGTATCTTTTATCAAGCCTGGGATAAATATGCCAGCATTTATACAATGCATCCAAAGGAACCCTTGCTTTTACCTCCAGCTGGCGCTTATTTGTTTGTTTTGGTTCCCGTGGAATCCGTCGATTATATTTTTCGCCCGGGGGAATGTTGCCAAACCATTTTTGTGCAAGTTGTTTTACCTGCTCTGTTGTTACATTACCTGCAACACACAAAATTGCATTGGCAGGCGTATAATGTTTAAAGAAAAAGTTTTTAACGTCCTGTAATTGTGCATTTTCTACATGGCTTAGCTCTTTGCCAATTGTCATCCATTGATAAGGATGAACCTGGTAAGCAAGGGCACGCATTTTATGCCACACATCACCATACGGCTTATTAAGATAATGCTCTTTAAATTCTTCTACAACCACCTTGCGTTGTACATCCAGGCTATTTTCATCAAAAGCAAGTGAGAGCATACGGTCACTTTCCAGCCAGAAAGCAGTCTCTAAATTTTCAGCTGGTATTTGAATATAATAATTTGTAAGATCATTGGTGGTGTATGCATTATTTTCTCCACCGGCCATCTGCAAGGGCTCGTCGTAGGATGGAATGTTTATGCTTCCACCAAACATTAAATGCTCAAACAGATGAGCAAACCCTGTTTGGTGAGGGCTTTCATCCCTCGCCCCTACATCATACATCACATCGAGCACGGCCATTGGGGTTGTAATATCGCGATGAACTATAACACGCAGACCGTTATCAAGAATAAATTTTTCAAACTGCATCATGGCGGCAAAATTCAATTAATTAAGTGCTAAGTCCCAAAAAAATGTTTACAGAAATTCTCTAAAATATTTTGCCAACCTTAAGGTTTATTATCATGGGGAGGTTATTCCTGGTTATTAAAACCTTTACATGTTCTCCCGCAGATTGTAAAAGGTTTTTATATTGATTTATATCATTGCTGAAATTATTATTAACAGCCATTATTATATCATCTGTTTTAAATCCTGCTTTATCAGCCGGTGATCCCGGTATTATGTCATCAATAAATATGCTTCCTTCTATATTAAAAACGCTCATTCCCGTATAGGAATAATCAAAAGTTTCCCTGAAATGTGAATTAGGTAAAAGATGAATTTCTCTTTTTTGATAATTAAAGATCATATTAAATCTCCTTAAAATATCATTACCTATAAGGCCTCCTATATAAGGGTATGAAGTAGCATTATATTCATCATCCATAATATGCGTTGGTACCCGGCGAAAAATATAAGGTCCTATTTTAAGTTCCTTTATTATGGTGATCATCATTCTTTTTTTGCCGCCCAGCCCCTGCGCTTCAACCGGTACCTGAATCCGTTTTTTTAAAATAAAAGCGCTGTCATCAGCAAAATCTTTACTCAGCAAAAATGAAAGACCTGCGCCGGTATCCACGTAAAAGTTAGCTGTAACTGTACGGATGTCTTTTATGCGTAAAGGCTGAATAGGCAATGCGGTAAATAAGGGACGCAATAAATATCCTCCTTTTGGATAACGGATACTTCCTGGCTCATAAACCTCAATAGTAGTACTATCAAAATTTGCCTTTACTATATACTTGCTGAAAAAACTATACCCTATTATGCCATCAATTTTTTCCCCGTAAACATGGGTGAGTATCTCATAATCATTTACATAAAAGTCTAAGCCTTTAACCCTTAATCCCGGTAAAACAAGATCATTATTTCTTGCAAAGTCCACCTCTTTTATACCTGCAATTCCATTGATGGTTCTGCCTGAAGGAGAGTGAGGTATCTTAAGTTCCTCACAGGTGGTTGTATCAAGTGAAATTCCGCCGCTGCCTGTGTCTAAAATAAAATTGAGTGAATCAGGCAGGTTATTAATCCTCGCTTTAATAAGAATAACACCGCCTGTTAATTGTTTAAACGGAAAGCGTGTAATGAATTTTGCAGGCTTTTCAACAAATTGTTCCTGCGCAATAACCGATAGAGTTATAAGGCTAAATAATATGTGAAATATGATTCCTCTCATAAGATGCATCCAAATTACAGGTTAATGCATGTATTTTTGCATCCTCTATATGAATTTATCAAACCTTTTTAAAAAGGCGCTCAATTTTGTTCCAGAGGACTCCTCCGGAGAATTCCTTTCTGTAGAAGAAGGCATATTTTTATTTAAGAATGCTGCATTAAGTGAGCTGATGCTGGTAGCTGACGAACTAAGAAAAAAACAGGTGCCTCATGGCAAAGTTACCTGGATAATAGACCGCAACCTTAACACTACAAATGTGTGTATAGCCAACTGTAAATTTTGTAATTTTTATAGAATACCCGGCCATCCTGAAGCTTATATCACTGATATTGAAACATACAAAAGAAAGATTGATGAAACCATCAGATATGGCGGCGAACAATTATTGCTGCAGGGCGGTCACCATCCCGATCTTGGATTAGACTTTTATGTAGATCTTTTTAAACAGCTTAAGCAATTATACCCAAATATTAAATTGCATGCTTTGGGGCCGCCGGAAGTGGCACATATAACCAAACTTGAAAAATCTACCCATCATGAAGTACTGATGGCATTAAGGGAGGCAGGCCTGGATTCTTTACCAGGGCCTGGTGCTGAAATTTTAACGGACCGGGTGCGGCGGCTTATCAGCAAAGGAAAATGCGGTACACAGGAATGGCTGGATATAATGACTGAAGCTCATAAATTAAACATCACCACTTCTGCAACCATGATGTTTGGGCATGTGGAAACATTGCAGGAACGCTTTGAGCATTTAGTTAAACTTAGAGAAGTGCAGGCAAAAAAACCAAAAGATGCAAAAGGATTTATTGCCTTTATACCCTGGACGTTCCAGGATGTGGATACCTTGCTGGCAAAAATAAGAGGTGTACACAATTTAACCACTGCTGAAGAATACATACGTATGATTGCCATCAGCAGGATAATGTTGCCTAACATAAAAAATATACAGGCAAGCTGGCTTACAGTTGGTAAACAGGTTGCCCAACTTTGCCTGCATGCAGGCGCTAATGATTTTGGAAGTATAATGATAGAAGAAAATGTAGTAAGCGCTGCCGGCGCCCCGCACAGGTTTACAGCGAATGGCATTCAGGAGGCTATAAAAGAAGCAGGTTTTGAGCCGCAGCTCCGTAACCAGCAATATGAGTTTAGAGATATGCCTGTTGTAATGGAAGAGCAGGTGATTGATTATTAAAAAATAAGATGAACAAAACACTTTCGTGGCTGCGTAAGGCAGGCATTGCTGAAGGAATTTCTTTTCTTGTGTTGCTTTTTATAGCTATGCCCCTGAAATATTATTATAACCAACCTATGGCGGTAAAGGCAGTGGGGTGGCTGCATGGTGTATTATTCATTGCTTTTTTATGGATGGCCTGGAAATATAAAAACGATAAAAATAAAAGTATAAGATGGCTTGCTGTTGCATTGGCAGCGGCATTAGTGCCTGCAGGTACTTTTTTGTTTGATAAAAAACTAAAACGGGAAGAAGTGACTGTTTAATGATTATACAGGATAAATTATAAGTACTGTAATTTATTATACTTTCATAGTATTTAACGCATCACCATAATTACTTGCCTTAAAAATTTACTATTATGAAAATAATTAAACACCCGTTTGGGGTAATATTAATTCTGATTAATGGATTCTTTGCTATTACACTCAAAGCCCAAAGCAATAACAGCCTGTACGTTAAGATCGCCAAAATGCACAGAAATCTTAATTTTAAAAATGCATCCTACGATAAGCCTGCCACCGGCTGCCCCGGTGTTGGCTGCCTCTACATAAATAAACTGGAGGATATTGATATGAAAGTTCTGAAAGGAATGATAGATGCGAAGCTATAGAATCAATAGCAATGGACAATAAGATTTCAAAAAGGCTTTCTGAAATTGTAGATAGAAATATATTACTTCATAAATCAATCACTCTCATTTTAAACACACTATTATGAAAAGAAGGGAATTCATTAAAAATTCATCTTTGATGGCCATTAGTGTAAGTGCGTTTGGTGCTATACATTGGAATGGTAAAAGTTTTGTGGGAGATACGTCAACCACTACTGACATTTTGGGGCCATTCTACAGACCTAATGTGCCATTAAGAAGTAACATTATCCCGTCTGGTTCAAAGGGCATCCCTCTAAATTTGAAAGGAACAATTTTTAAACATAATGGGCAAACACCTTTAAAAAATGCTTTAATTGAAATTTGGCAATGCGATGAAAATGAACATTACGATAATACTTCAGACGGATATTTGTTCCGGGGAGCGGTAAAAACAGGGAAGAGCGGTAAGTATGATTTTAAGACTATTGTGCCTGTGCCTTATAAAGCGAATCCAAATAATGAAGCATCATGGCGTCCTGCACATATACATATTAGAGTTTCCAGTGACAGCCAACAGGATTTAATAACTCAGATTTATTTTAAAGGAGACAAATACCTTGACAAGGATAGAAGTTCAGCAGCCCCTCAGGCTGTAAAACGCTGCAGGCACCATCATGCTTGCTGAATTAAAAATTGACGATTCAGTAATAATGATGGGTGACTCTTCAGATAAATATCCTCCTAATCAGCTCTTAATTCATGTTTATGTTCCGGATGTAGATGAAACCTATAAAAAAAGCGCTACATGCAGGATGTTATTCAGTAGACCAATCAAAAGAGAACGAAGGCGACCCGGACCGAAGAGGTTCATTTAAAGATTTTGCAGAAAATATATGGTCTGTTAGCACCCAGTTGTATAATTAACTGCGATATATAAGAAGGAGATAAAATACTTCTCTACAATATTTTTCCCCACGCATCGTTGTATTTATCTAAATCCATTTTATAATGAATACAAATGCCCCAAGCCGAAACCTGATCGTAAGAATCATTCAAAATTTTATTGCAAAACTTTCACAGCATCCGGAATATTATAACACCAGGTATTATAAAAGAATGCATAGAAATAACAGGCATAGTCATATGATATGATAAAAGGATAGTTTTTACCCTAACCCAATCTATGTATAAAAAAAATTAGGAATTAGCTGTCGATGCCGGCAAAAGGTATGTCTATGTGAATATCCCTCATTGTTCCTTTAATACGTACCTTTTATTTGTACATTACATTTGTACATATATCAAAAACTTTGCTTTCAATAAAAACTATTAAAGATTACTTGATTACCTATGCTTTATGGATTGTAAGTGATTTGAGTAGAGTGGTTACCGGAAAAAAAAGCTACTTTTTTCCATTTTCTTATTTTGTTTAACCCATGTTGGTTTTACGCAAACTACACGCAGAAGATGGCGATAGCATACGTACCCAATGATTATTTTATTGCAAATGAAAGTACCAAAACAAGAAAATTAACTATTACTCCTGCAACTCCAATATCTATTGTAAAAGAAGGAACCTCTAAACTTAGCAAAGCCACAGCAGCGCAATTAAAACGATCTTATGAAGGAAAATTATACCGGCTAAGTATCGTTAATAATAAAGTTGTAAAACTTACAGAGATATATACGCCCTAAAAAGACGTTGTAAATAAACGGAGCCGGATTGATTATTTAGCTGAATAAATATTCAACATCTTCCTTGCTCAAACTCTTAACAAAAGAGGTATCATCTGCTATTAATTCTTTTGCAAGAATTCGTTTGCGGTCCTGCAACTGTAAAATTTTATCTTCAATAGTATCTTTACAGATCATCCTGTAAGCAAAAATATTTTTTGTTTGCCCTATACGATGGGTACGGTCAATTGCCTGTTGCTCTACAGCCGGGTTCCACCATGGATCTACAATATAAACGTAATCTGCTGCTGTTAAATTCAATCCTACTCCACCGGCCTTTAATGAAATTAAAAAAACCCTGCATTCATCATTATCCTGAAAATTCTGAATAGCCCGCTGTCTTTCCTGCGGTGATGTGCTGCCATCAAAATATTCAAACACTACATTATTTTCTTTAAGCTTTTCTTTTATCAATCCAAGCATACCCAAAAATTGGGAAAATATCAAGGCTTTATGCTGGCCTATATTTTCAGTTATCTCTCTGGTAAGCTCATCCAGTTTTATTGAATGATTGGGATACTTCTCTTCTTCATTTAAGATTGCCGGGCTATCACATATTTGCCGCAGCTTCATCAATCCCTGTAAAATGGTTAATTGAGACTTATCAATGCCTTGTTCGTTAATAACCCCAAGTATCTTATCCCTGTATGCATTTCGGTAGGCTTCATATACTTTTCTTTGTTCATCTTCCATTTCACAAAAAAGTATGGTCTCTGTTTTTTCAGGAAGGTCCTTGGCAACCTGTTCTTTGGTTCGTCTTAAAATAAAAGGGTAAAGAAGTTTTCTTAAATGATCTTTTTGTTCGGGCTCTCCGAATTTATCGATGGGGGTTGCAAACTCATTTCTGAAAAATTCCATTGAACCAAGCAGACCCGGATTTAAAAAATTCATCTGAGCAAAAATATCAAAGGTATTATTCTGCAGGGGTGTACCACTCATGCATAAGCGGTTTTTTGAAACAAGCAAACAAGATGCCTTTGCAACTTTTGAACCCGGATTTTTTATTGCCTGGGATTCATCCAGTATAACATAATCAAAAAAAGTTTTTGACAGTACCATTATATCACTTCTAAGTGTGCCATACGTTGTAATAATAATATTTGATTGTTCAAGATCTTCTGTATTTCTTGTTCGGATACTGCCATGATGAATACGATAAGTTAATTCGGGGGTAAATTTTTTAATTTCATTCTCCCAATTGTAAATAAGTGTTGTGGGACAAACAACCATTGCTTTCAATTTTCCGTTTTCTTCTTTATAATGCCTTAGCATGGTTAATGCCTGAACTGTTTTACCAAGACCCATATCATCTGCCAGTATACCACCCCAGCCTACATCATTCAAATAATTTAGCCAGTGGTAACCTGAAGTTTGATATGGCCTCAGAATATTTTCAAGGCCTTCAGGAACTTTAATTTCAGGAATGCTTTTAAAATTTCTTAAACGCTCATATTTTGCATCCAACTCAAATGAAAGTTCTTTCTCATCACGTTTTTCATATAGGTCGTCAATAACACTTAAATGATATTTTGATAAACGAAGCTGATTACTCTTTCCTTCACCTACTTTAAACAGCAACGAATATTTTTTTATCCATTCATCCGGAAGTATTCCTAAAGTGCCATCATTTAACTGCACAAATGATTGCTTGTTTGCCAGCGCTTTTTTAATATCACTAATGCCTATTATTTGATGGCCAAAAGCAAGCTCAACTTTTGCATCAAACCAATCAAGCCCGCTGCTTACATGTATATGTGTAGATGGCTTTGCTGTATTGAACCGGAAATTTTTTAACGCTTCGAAACCGTGCACGGGTATCTTCATTTCCTTCATTGCATCTACAAATAAAAAAAACCAGTTGTTCTTTAAAACATCTGCTCCTTTTAATACAAGGCTGTTGCCATCCTGAGGACGAACAAATTGCGAATGAAGATTTTCAAGCTTAGTGATAAATTTTTTCTCCGCCTCTTTATTACGGTGAACAAGCAATACTTTATCTCCTTCAGGAATTATTATTACATCCTTATCATTGGCTTTTGTTTCAAAGCCTTTATAAGTAAAGAGGGGTTGAAACATAAGATATTCTCCTTTTTCAAGCAGCATTAATCTCACTTCAGGCTCACCTTCTTTAATTTCTTTTATAAGCGATTTATCAAACTCTACCTGGTATTCTTTGGTAAGTGGCAAAACAATTTGCTGATATTGCTCAGGCCAGGTATTCTTTGATAGAATAACAGGTTTATTAAAATACTTTTCAGCATTCAATACATCCTCAGGCTTTTGCCATTGATAAAACTTATGATTGTATAAAAATAAGAGGCTGCTGTTCCATTCATTGTTATCCAGGTGTGTTACCTGTCCTTCAATTTTTACTGCGCAGGAAAGTTCATAATGGCCGTTCTTTGCTGTAATTTTAAAAAGAGGAGATATAGTTTCTGCAGACAATGATACTTCTTTAATGTTTTCAGTTTTAAAATTTTTACCCTGTGGTAAATAAAATACAAAAGAATTGGAGCTGTTTTCTTCAAATATTTTTTTGAGTTTGGGATGCAGATATTCAACCATTAAAGCTTTTGTTTCTTCAGGCAGGGCATCTTTTTCATCATGAATTATGTTTTCCCAAAAACCACTGAATGGTGAATTACGATCAAGATATTTGTTTATTTCCGAAGTCTGGATTTTACGAACTTGCTGCAATAATTGCCTGTCAGCTTCAGAAAATGCTTCTGTGTTTATAAATTTAGTAAGGTCTGATTTTTCAATCTTGCTGATAAATTTCTTTGCTTCCTCGTCAGCTTCACCTGATATAATATCTATCGAAAAAAAAGGAAACGCTCTTTCATTTGCATTGAATACAATACCCACCTTTTTGCTGGTAGAAATAGTTTCCACTTCCAAAGGCTGTTCTTTTACCATTACCACCACCGGCCGTGCATTTGAAGCCGGCGCTAACCTTTTTATGGAAGGATCAAGTACCCTCAAAAAGGGTTTGCCTTCTTTATAAGCAAATTCAAATTTACCTTTCAGGTCTTCACTAAGGTTATAGCCATAAGCCTCCAGCAATTTATTTTTTTCTTTATCCCAATTACGGATCGAATCAAAATAATGAGGTCCATAAGAGTTTAGCAACTGAACAAATAGAGCGGTTTTATGTGCACATAATGGGTGTTCTGTTTCACCACAGGTACAGGAAGTATCAAAAGTTTTTTCTTCATTTTTCTGAATTACCAATTTATACTTTATAGTGTTTTGTTCTATGGTTGCTTCAATCTTTTCATTGCCTGCCTGCAAAATATTTGCTTTACCTGCCCTCAAAATCTCTTCAGCAACTTCATAATTTTTTGGTCCAGCCAGCATCCTGATCATTTTCAGATCAATGTATTTCATTTTAGCAATTGTATGTTTTTGATTATATACAATTGCTTCGCTGCTCCCCAACAGATTTTTATCAATAAGATCCTGTAATTGAAAAAGTGCTGCTGCCTCATGGCGGCAAATGTCTCCTAAGTTATAGGGACAGCTGCACCGAAGCATTACTGTTTTTGGATCATTATATTTTTGAATGTGAACCTTATAGAACGTTGTATAACTATCATCTCTTACGCGGAATGTTACAGAATTCATCAGATCATCATGATCAGCTAATTCAACATAACCAAAAGCATGAATTTTTTTGCCACGCCGGATCACTTCATCAGTTCCCGTATTATAAATATATTTAATCAGGTGCGGTAAGGCCAAGCGATATGTACGATTTAAGATGTTAGAGGTACGATGTTACCTTCAATACATTCATTCAAAAAAGAGCAATTTGCAAAAGTAATTCAATTTTGTTGTGATTTAATTTGTAATTGAAAGATTGTTGAGAAATTAATTCTGATATTTATCGCATGAAAGCAATATCCTTACTTCAGCCATGGGCAACATTAGTTGTAACAGGAGTAAAGACAATTGAAACAAGAAGTTGGGGAACTAAATACCGCGGACCAATTTTAATACATGCCAGTCAGGGGAAAGCGGGAAGTATATTCACTTCTTTGTTATTTTTTAAAAAATATATTCCTGATTTTAAACACTTACCTTTTGGCGCAATAATAGGTAAGGCAACAATATCCGATGTTATAAGAATTGAAAACCTGCAAATGACTGATGAATTAATTAATCGTTTAACTATGGAAGAGAAAGCATTCGGTGATTATTCAGATGGAAGATATGCATGGATGTTAGAAGAAGCCGAACAATTTGATACACCAATCCCTGCAAGAGGAACATTAAGTATTTGGGAATATAATATGGTAAATTAAAAACTAAATAAAGCTGGTGTAGTTTTCCTATCTTAATCCCATGGCAAAAATCAGTTCGATAAAATTAATATTTAATATTCCGTATAAATTATTTTTGCCCCTCTTAGTTATTGCAGTTATTATTTTGTCGGGGATTATTGGTTTTATGTTGATAGAAGGATTTAACTTCTTTGATGCTCTTTACATGACAATAATAACCATTACAACGGTTGGGTATGCTGAAGTGCATCATCTTAGTAAGGCGGGAAGAGTCTTTAATGTGTTACTTATCATTTCAAGCTTTGCCACATTTGCTTATGCCTTTGCCAAGCTTGCCCGTTTTGTTATTGATGGAGAAATGAATAAATTTTTTAAAACACGTAAAATTATGTCCGCTATTAAAGAATTAAAAAATCATGTTATTATATGTGGCTATGGCCGAAACGGTAAGCAGGCAGCAAAGATCTTAGGCAATCATAAAGTACAATTTGTGGTGATAGAAAATAACGATGAACGTATTGAACAGGAATTATTTAAAAAAGAAGGTATCTTATATATAAAAGGAAATTCCACGGATGATGATGTTTTGTTAAGTGCAGGAATTGACAAAGCTAAAGCCCTGATAACTACCTTGCCGGAAGACGCAGATAATGTATATATAGTTTTATCCGCAAGATCACTAAGTGATAATATTCAGATCATTAGCCGTTCATCCACTTCTGCATCAGGGATAAAACTTAGAAAAGCCGGAGCTGATAATGTTATTTCTCCCGATAAAATAGGCGGTACGCATATGGCTACGCTTGTTTCAAAACCTGACATTATTGAATTTATTGATTATTTATCAGGAGAAGAAGGTGAATCTATTCACCTTGAATCTGTAGGATATGAAATTCTTCCACCTGAATTAAAAGACAAAACACTGCTCGAAATAATGGCATGGCGGAAAACAGGGGTTAATTGCATTGGAATTAAAAATGCTGAAGGGAAATTTATTATCAATCCGCCTGAAGAAACTTTAATAAACAGCGGTATGAAAGTAATAGTTCTTGGCACACGTATGCAAATAGAAGAGATGAAGGGCAATGTAGACCATAAGAAGTAAATATACCTTTACCGGTTTATAAGCTTACCTTCAGGCATAACCTAGAGATATGAATATCGAAATAGATCAGCAGCAAAAATTTATTGATGAATTTTCAAAAATGGTAGAAAATGCCCCGCAGAGATTTAAAGATAAATGGGATGGCACTATCAGATTCATTAATCCCACCCACACGAAATTTATTCCTTCCTTTAATGGAAATTCCATTGACCTGCTTTCTGTGGAATTAAGAAATAAATTTGAGATACTTAGAAATAAGTATTATGCAAAAAGCCTTTAACAACTACTCCGGAATGCATATCCTGCTTAATTTATAAAGTTTACATTAAAGGAAAGTTAAATACTGCTTTCTAATGTAGTTTTTTAAACATTCATGCATGAATTTTGTCCTATTAAAGTACAAATTACACACATGAAAACATTCATATTTGCAGCCTTCATAATTCTTATAAGCCTTGCAAGTTGCACGGTTACTGACCCTGGGGAATATTACCCACAGCAAAGAAGTTATAACAATTGGCGGCAACAGCAGCAATACGATCCTTATTATAATCAAGGATATGACAGATATATTACACAGCGTATTTATGATTATAATACCGGCCGTTATTATGATGTGCCCGTTTATAATTCTCCTGTTTATCGTGATCGCTACTATAGCAGAGACAATTACAGAAATAATGTAAGACGGGAATATTATAGAGAGGCACAACCTCGCTATGTACAGCCCCGGGTTGAAAGACAAGTTGAACAACCCAGGGAGAAAAGACTTCCTGATGGAACAAGAGTCTCTCCGGATGGAACAATAACTTTACCTAATGGTGAAGTAAGAAACCGGCAATAAAAAAGCTTCTAAATATTTATACCCTCGTCTTATTGATGAGGGTATTTTTTATTAAGGATTACTCTTTACTATTTTTTTATGTATTTCTAAAGTCTGCATCAAAGCCGCACTGGCAAATAATGGATAATATTCTGCAGCCAATACGTTTGCCTGAACAGCAGGGTCAGACTCAACCATTTTTTCCGCCTCATCTTTGCTTTCTGTGTTCAATATAAAGATACCCCGGTAGCTTTTATCATTTTTGCCCAAGGGGCCGGCAACAGCCAACTTATTTTTTGAAGCAAGTTCACCAATGTTTTTCATGTGGCCGCTAAATATGCTGTCCAGCTTAGTTTTGTCCGGAATAATAACCGGGCCTGTTTTAAGTATTACAACATAATATCTCTTCATACCATTTGAGTTGGCATTTAATTTTTTCGCAAGAACAGAATCGTAGTTTGCATTTGGGCTTTGCGCATTTAGCTGATTATATGTAAATAGAATCAAGATAAATAAAGAAAAAACTTTCATAGTATTTGTTTAAAATTGAAAATAATGTTTTTTATAAGGCAGAATATACATTATAAGAAACACTGGCCGAAAATGATAATTACTGAAGATAGGAGAGTAGTGGATTAATTAAGTCTTAAAGGAATTCAGTAACTAATTGTTCCCATTCATTTTCTAATGAGGTCTCTGACCTTCTTTTACCGGCCCGCCTGTACCAATAATCAGCATTGCTAATATCTTCTTCTTTACGATGAAGGTATGCATGTATCCATGCTGCATTTTTATCGTCTACATCCTGTATTAATTTATGCGCTTTACCCCACTCACCCTTTGCATCGTACCATAAGGCTTTTAAATAAACAGATGCCTCTTGCGGAGGTTCAATTCCCGATAAGCTTTCTTTGAAAGATGATAAATTCATATTGCTAAATTAAAGATCATAATACTTTTACCAAAAAATGCTGCCTTAATATTAAAAAAATAAGTTTCTTAATCAGAAAAGAAATTTTATTGTCTGTTTTTGATGAACCAAAATTTAATAAGATAAAGACCATGGTAATCCAACAGGATTAAAAGTGTTAAGTTTGAAGCAGTAGTTCAAATTTGTTATAAAATTTTTACAACGCATGGCACATTCTTTTTTATATGTTTCCATTTGTTTATTAGCCGGTATCATTCTAATTGTATTACTCACTGCAAAATACAGGGTGCATCCTTTTTTTGCTTTGATACTATCATGTTTTGTAGTTGGATTAGGTGTAGGTTTTCCTGTTGCAGATGTTATTACATTAATCAAAGATGGATTTGGAAACATTATGAAGTCTCTGGGGCTTATAATTGTTTTAGGCACTACGCTTGGCATCTTGCTGGAACATACTAATAGCACAAAAGTGATGGCATCGTTTATTCTAAAAAAAACGGGAGAAAAGTATGCAGCGATGGCAATGAGTATCACAGGCTTTATTGTGGGGTTACCCATTTTTTGCGATTCGGGGTATATCGTTCTCAGCGGGTTGAATAACTCTCTGGCAAAGCGTACTGCAGTTTCTATTGTAGTAATGTCAGTTAGCCTGGCTACAGGTTTATATTCTGTACATTGTTTAATTCCTCCTCATCCGGGAGCCGCTGCAGCCGCGGGAATTATAGGAGTGGATATTGGTAAAGTTATTTTAATTGGAATTTTGATTGCTATACCTGCAACAGTTGTGGGATATCTTTGGGCGAATTTTGCGGGTAAAAAATTTTCTATGTCTTCTAACCCGGAAGATATCACTGCAGATATAAAAAAAACAGCTTCAACAAAACCTTCGGTTATTAAAGCATTCCTTCCTGTTATTATTCCCATAGTATTGATTGCATTAAAATCATTTTTAGTGATAGATAAAACCGGCGCTTATAACTGGATAAATCATTTTCTTATTTTAGGAGACCCGGTAATTGCATTGTCAATAGGAGTTCTGTTAGCGCTGAATTGCAAGAAAGGGTGGAATAAACATTCCTTTAGTTTGCTTCTTCATGATGCAATTGAAAAAGCGGGTGGGATACTTATTATAATTGGCGCCGGGGGTGCATTTGGCGCTGTGCTGGCTGCCACCAGAATTGGTGAGCATTTTAGCCAATCTATTTCTTTATCTACCCTTGGAATTCTTTTTCCATTTTTGCTTACGTTTATTTTAAAAACTGCCCAGGGCTCTTCAACTGTTGCAATAATTACAGCGGCATCGATTGTATTACCATTATTACCCGCCCTCGGATTAGACTCTGATAAAGGATATCTTCTTTGTGTGTTATCAATGGGTGCCGGATCTATGATGATATCTCATGCAAACGATGCTTACTTCTGGGTAATAGCTAAATTTTCAGGACTGGATATGAACGCTATGCTGAAAGTTTATTCGGTCGCCACCTTGCTCATGGGCTTAACCACACTGCTTATGGTATATATTTTATCTAAATTGTTATAAGCTATGCATATCCTCATTGCTCCAAATGCTTTTAAAAATAGTGTTGATGCGGTTACTGCTGCAAATGCAATAGAACAAGGTTTACTCCATAGTAAATTTAATCTCACTTCAGAATGTTTTCCTATTGGGGATGGAGGTGATGGAACCGCTGATCTTATTATAAAACATTTCAATGGAACAATAGTAAAAGCTGAAGTGCCGGATGCCCTTGGAAGAAAAATTAAAACAACTTTTGGGTTAATAAACGGTGGAACTGATGCAGTTATAGAAATGGCCAATGCAAGCGGGTTACGACATTTACAAGTACAAGAACTCAATCCTATGCTGGCGTCTTCATCAGGAACAGGTGAGTTAATTAAAGCTGCATTAAATAAAGGTGTAAGCAAGATAATTATAGCTATGGGAGGTTCCGCCACTGTGGATGGCGGTACAGGAATCTTAAGTGAATTAGGGGTTCAGTTTCTTGACGCTGATCGTTGCAATTTAGAAAACCTTCCTGAAAACCTGATTAAACTGGATAGCATTGATTTGTCGTTACTTGATAATAGAATTTTGGATTGTGAACTGATTATTTTGTGTGATGTTGATAATCTATTGTTAGGTATCAATGGAGCTGCGGCTATCTTCGGACCCCAAAAAGGAGCTAATCCGGAAATGATAAAAAAACTTGAGGATTCCCTTGTAAAATATAATGATGTTGTTTTTAAACAAACAGGCATAAATATGTCCTTAATAAAATTCGGGGGAACTGCAGGTGGTGCTGCCGCCGGTTTATCTGCCTTAGCTAAAGCGAAACTTGTAAACGGCATAGATCATTTTTTGCATCTTACAAATTTTGACGAAGCCTTGAATAGAAGTGATGTAGTTATAACCGGCGAAGGAAGTATTGATAACCAAACATTGCAGGGAAAGGGACCTTTTGGTGTGGCCCGGAGAGCAAAGCAAAAGGGTATTCCTGTAATAGGCCTTGCCGGTAGGGTGCCACTATTACCAAACCCGGACTTAGAAAAATATTTTGATGTTTTATTATCCATAGAACATGAACCACTTAACCTGCACGATGCATTGGAGCTAACTACGTTTAATCTAAAACGTGTTGCCATGCAAATAGCAAAATTGATTTTTGTAGGTAGAAATAACCTGTGATACTTCTTAGCTGATTTAGTTATTTTTTTTAGGATTAAAAGGCTGTTTCTTAACAGAACTTTCATAATTCAAAATGTATTAAACACATTTAAAAGTCATCTTATTAATGAATGTTTTTAAAACAACTTTGTTATGAAAGCACGATCTACACAACAGGAAATACTTTTATTAACAGGTACCAAATTCTCTGAAAGAGAATGGGCAGAAAAAATAGTTGAAGATAAGAACAAACTTTCTGCAACTGAGAAACTGGAAGATGCCTGCTGGAATGGCTTATTAAATGAAATGCTTCCCGAACTGGTTCAAAAAACCAAAGAAGGTAAAAAACTTTTCCTTTGGCATATAAGGCACTGCAGGGCATTTCTTGGCATTGACCTTAGCGAAGCATCACCACTTATAGAAAGGGAATATTCTATTGATCCATATTTTTTTGTGCCTGGTCTGCATTTAAATTAGGGTCTGTTGTATCACTTTGAGCATATCTTTTTTTAAACCACCAATACATAGGCACACCTGTTAACATAAGTACAACCCCTATAACAGCCTCACGTGGACGACTAAAAATAGTATTGAATACAAGGCAGGCACAAAATAATATTACAATTGCAGGAACAACAGGATAACCCCATACTTTATAGGGCCGGGGTGCATCAGGCATTTTTTTGCGCAAAATAAAAACACCCAAAGTAGTTGCGCCATAATAAATAAATACCGCAAAAATTATCATATCCGTCAGCTGATCAAAAGTGCCGGAGAGTACAAGAAGGCATGCCCAAACACCCTGGTACAACAATGAGTTAGCAGGTGCATGTTTATCATTTAATTTTTCCACCTTTTTAAAAAATAAACCCTCTTTTGCCATTGCATAATATGGACGGGCCGAAGAAAATATAGTTGCATTGCAGCAGCCAAGCGTAGTAATCAAAATAAGAATAGAAATAAAAAATGCTCCGTTCTGACCCCAAAAACTTCTAACCGCTTCCACTGCGGCAATTTTATTCCCCACATTATAAATTTCATTTAGCTGTTGGGTAGATAATAACGACAGGTAGGTAGTATTAACTAAAAGATAAACAGCTATTACTGTAAAAATCCCAATTGCAATTCCACGGGGAATATTGCGGTGTGCATTTTTTATTTCACCTCCCACATAGCCAACAGCAGCCCATCCCTGATAGGCCCAGAATGCGGCAAGCATGGCAGTAAATACTGCGCTTATAGTTACTGTTGAATTATCTGCAGTTTGTAATTGAATGTTGTTAAGATTAGAGCTTCCACTGCTCAATCCAAAAATAATTATGGTAAATATTCCTGCGAATACAAGTAATAAAATTGCCATGCTCATACCGGCTCCTGTTTTAATGCCCCGGGTATTTATCCAGGTAAGAATAATGATAAGAACAATAGCAGTGAGCTTTACATTCAGATCAGCAAATGGATAAAAAACTTCGCCAATATTTATAGTGGCTAAAGCAGGCAATAGTGGAGGGAAATGAATTATACTGTTTAGCGATTGTGCAAATAAATATGCTAAAGCAGAGATAGCCGCCGTTTGTATTACAGTAAACAAACTCCAGCCAAACATAAATGCAAAAAAACGATTGTATATTTTTTTATAGTAGACGTACTCTCCGCCCGTATCTGCTAAAATTCCTGCAACTTCAGCATTACATAAAGCACCAAACAAACTTATTATACCGGCAAGTACCCATGCTATTAAAACCCATCCAGAAGAATTCAGTTCTGCAGCCATAGGTGCAACTTTCTTATACACTCCGGAACCAATAATATTTCCGATAACCACTACAACTACAAGCTTTAATCCCAGTGATCTTGAAAGGGTGGATGTACTCATGCAATTAATTTGCTCCAAGCTAATAAAAGAAAATGATTAATACTAAATTGAATTTATATAAATTCTTTATCCAGGGTCTTAAGCAATTTAAAATGCTTTTTTGCATTCTTCAGAAACCTGTATCCCTCCTTAAATTTCCAGTAGCCTACTCCGTGGTTATAATTATCTTTAGATATTTTGTACAATACATTCCAGTGATGTAAAATTATTTTGTATGCTTGCAATATATTATTGCCTGACCCATAGATATGGTGCGGCTCTGCGCCACAGCCATTATATTCCAGGATAGAAAAGTTTTTACCTTGCTTAAGATCTTCAATTGAATTGCATTTTATATCGTATCGCCCATAATAAAAATGTTTTGTGTAATTGCTCAGATCGTCAAATACCTTTAATAACCTCTCATCTTTTTCACGCTCAAGGTTAACCAGCCTGCCTCCGCGACTTAAGTTTGCCGCCCAGGATAATCGATACGTTTTTCCTGCAGGAATAATATCCTTTAATCTTTCTGAATGCTTTGCTCTCCATTCTTCGATATTAAATCCTGGTCTGGAAGATAGTTGTAACATTAAATTCTCAAGGGTAGTTTTACCATCGCCGGTTACATCAAGCATTTCTTTCTTTAAAAATCCGGTTACAATTCCTTTTTTACTATCTGGAAACCTATAATAAAAAACACTTACCTCCATAGGATAAGTAACTAATTCCTGAATAATATATTCATAAGGCATTTTTGCATGATACAATTTTAGTTGATTAGTATTATCAATTTTTCTAAACATAAATCCCATCATACCCACATTTGGTTTTACGGCTACAGGATAATTAAAATAATTTTCACTGAAATACTTTTCTACTTCTTTATATAAAAATGAGGGAGAAATGTAAATACTTTTGGGATAAGCAGATACAGGTAATTGTTCATACATCTCTTTTTTGCTTTCGCCTTCAAAACCACCAAAAGTTAATGTAGGGTTGGAGGGTGTGAAAAACCATAATGAACCTGAGCGGAGGCAGTACCAAATCCAGGCAGGATATAGAGGAATATATTTTGCATGATAGTGCCATTTTTCCCAATGGGTTAATGCATAAAAAAAAATTTTTAATTTACCCATTGTTCATGCCTATTCGCAAAATTATTTCACACGGTTCAGGTCAAGATCCTGAAAATCGAAACTAAAATCAGTTAGCGGAGAAATAGGATTCATTTTTATGGCAGAAGCTTTCCCGTTATTATCAAGAGAGAACATAACATATGCATCAGCATCCATACTGCGGTCGTTCCACTTTACAATAAATGTATTGCCTTTATAATAAAATATTTCGCCTGATAATAAAAAAGACCTTTTTGAATCGAACCAAAGCCTTCCATTCTTTTGTGATATTACTACATCTCCAAACCATTTATCATTATAAGTGCCAATAAAATTTCCTGCATCCGGAGGTGATGAAATTTTTTGTTGTGCTTCAATCTCTTTCCATATTTTATCAGTTATTGTTTTAGCTTCTGCAACCGACTGTGATACTCTGCCACTATAAATTTTTATCCAGTTATTTTCTTTAATGCCATAATAACCATCTTTAATAGAATTAGTAATTGCAGAAAATGCTGCGCCTACCTGCTGGTTGGTAAATACAATTATTCCTAATTTTAATTCCGGAATTAGAGTAACCTGTGTTACAATACCAGCCAACCCCCCAGTATGTGTAGCCACTTTGTAGCCCTTTTCATCTCTTAAAAACCAGCCAAGTCCATAGCTTGCAAAATGAGTGTTATATGGCGTTTGACCCCTTACAGGAATAATGGTTTGAGGTGTCCACATCTCTTCATGCACTTCTTTTGTAAATAATCTTTTACCTGAACCCTGGCCGTATTTGCCATCATTTAATAGCATGAGAACCCATTTACACATATCGGTTAAATTACTGTAAATACCACCTGCGGCATTAGCGATTTCATTCCAGTCCCGACGAATAACCTTCACTGCACCATTTACAGATGCATGCGGATCTATTATATTTGACTTATTTTGTAGCAGTTTAAATGATGGTGCAGTTTCTTTCATCCCTAATGGATCTAAAATTCTTTTTTGAATAAAATCTTCCCAGCTTAAACCTGAAATTCTTGCCACAACTTCACCGGCTACTATATACAAATTATTATCGTAATCATATTTTGTTCTGAAAGATGAAACCTGCTTTAAATATCGCAGATTATGGATCATATCTTTTTTAGTAAAATCGCTCGAGTCAGGCCAGAACATCAGGTCGCCGGCACCGAGGCCAAGGCCGCTTCTATGGGTAAGGAGATCTCGTATTGTAAATTCTTCAGTAACATAGGGATTGTACATTCTAAATTCAGGAATATAATCTATAACCTTATTATCCCATTTTAATCTGCCTTCATCAACTAACATTCCCAATGCAGCAGCTGTAAAGGCTTTAGTGTTAGATGCAATACCAAATAAAGTTTTCTCATCTACTTTTTGTTTAGTATTTAAAGACCGGACTCCGTATCCTTTGGAATGAATTATTTTTCCGTCTTTTACAATAGCCACAGCAATGCCGGGCACGTCAAAAATTTTTAAAGTAAGTTCAGTAAGAGAGTCGATTTGGGAAGAAGTGAGTTGTGCATGAACAGAAAAATTGGATGCAAAAAATGTTATTAATAATGCAATAAGTTTTAAACTTTTCATGTTAAAAAATTAGGTAAGCTGAATTGCTCTTGCTAAAATTATGAATTAAATCAAAGGGCAGGAGTATTATACTGTATCTATAGCTTCCTGCTTCGCTATCAACCTTCCTTCTTTATATATGGGTAATACGTTATCAGCGTCTATCTCAAAACAATAGCGAATATCTTTTTCAAGTCCGAAACTTGTAAGACGATGGTAATGAGATGCATCTTTGTTTTTCATGAACTCATACAGGTCATCTTTTGCTTCGCGGTATAATGTTTCTGCAATTTTAGATGCATCACATTTAATAGAAAAGCTTTCTTTTACCCTATCAATAACTGCACCGGCAAATAATGTGTCTTCCAGGTTTACTCTATCCTTCCATGCAGCGCATGCAAGAATTACATTTTGTTTTTGTGCTGTGATATAATTACAAACAGCCGATAAATTAGGGAACGAGCCTGTTATGATATCTTTAGCGTTTTCTGCCAGCGCCATGTGAAGTAACTTTGTTCCATTGGTAGTGGTGAGCACTAAAGTTTTTCCTTTAATAAATTCCCGGGGATAAGTAAATGGAGAATTGCCATATTCAAGTCCGTCTGCAATTTGTCCATCTCGCTCGCCTGCAGTTATTACTTCCATTTGTTTACCCAGCTTTATACACTCTGCAACACTGTCAACGGGTATGATACTTTTTGCGCCATTATTTAATGCTGTTGCAATGGTTGAGGTTGCACGCAATACATCAATTATTACAACAATACTTGTACTTACTTCATATAAATGTAAAAGGGCAGGAGATAAAGAAGTATATAATGATGGCCTGGCAGAGATTTGAGATTTCAGAATTTTTGTAATTAAGATTAAAAATACTTAAAAGTAATTTACACAAATGGCATTTTAACCACTTTGGCAATTAATAGTTTATCACGAATTTTTATATAAACCTGTCTATCAACCTTCCTTCTTTATATATGGGTAATACGTTATCAGCGTCTATCTCAAAACAATAGCGAATATCTTTTTCAAGTCCGAAACTTGTAAGACGATGGTAATGAGATGCATCTTTGTTTTTCATAAACTCATACAGGTCATCTTTTGCTTCGCGGTATAATGTTTCTGCAATTTTAGATGCATCACATTTAATAGAAAAGCTTTCTTTTACCCTATCAATAACAGCACCGGCAAATAATGTGTCTTCCAGGTTTACTCTATCCTTCCATGCAGCGCATGCAAGAATTACATTTTGTTTTTGTGCTGTGATATAATTACAAACAGCCGATAAATTAGGGAACGAGCCTGTTATGATATCTTTAGCGTTTTCTGCCAGCGCCATGTGAAGTAACTTTGTTCCATTGGTAGTGGTGAGCACTAAAGTTTTTCCTTTAATAAATTCCCGGGGATAAGTAAATGGAGAATTGCCATATTCAAGTCCGTCTGCAATTTGTCCATCTCGCTCGCCTGCAGTTATTACTTCCATTTGTTTACCCAGCTTTATACACTCTGCAACACTGTCAACGGGTATGATACTTTTTGCGCCATTATTTAATGCTGTTGCAATGGTTGAGGTTGCACGCAATACATCAATTATTACAACAATACTTGTACTTACTTCATATAAATGTAAAAGGGCAGGAGATAAAGAAGTATATAATGATGGCCTGGCAGAGATTTGAGATTTCAGAATTTTTGTAATTAAGATTAAAAATACTTAAAAGTAATTTACACAAATGGCATTTTAACCACTTTGGCAATTAATAGTTTATCACGAATTTTTATATAAACCTGCTGACCAATTGGAGAGTAAACTGTATTTACATATCCCATCGCAATTGCTTTGCCTAGTGATGGGGATTGCGTACCACTCGTTATCCTGCCTATTGTAGCACCCATGTGTTCTTTTATTTCATAATCATGACGCGGTATTCCCTTTTCTATCATTTCAACCCCCACCAACTTTTGTGTAACCCCCTCTGATTTTTGTTTTTCCAGAATATCTCTTCCCACAAAATCTTTAGTAAATTTTGTTATCCATCCAAGCCCTGCTTCCAGGGGTGAGGTAGTGTCATCAATATCATTTCCATATAAACAATATCCCATTTCCAAACGTAGTGTATCTCTAGCTCCTAATCCAATGGGTTTAATTCCCTGTTGCCCCCCTGCCTCAAAAATAGCATCCCATATTTTATCGGCATCATCATTCTTATCTTCAAAATAAATTTCAATACCTCCCGAGCCTGTGTATCCGGTTGCACTTATTAAAACATTTTCAATCCCCGCAAATGTGCCTTTTACAAAAGTGTAATACTTTAGATTCATAATGTCAATTTCCGTAAGAGGCTGTAATATTTTTGTTGCATTGGGACCTTGTATAGCGAGCAGGCATGTTTTATCAGAGATATCATGCATCTCAACATTTTTGTTATTATGGCTGGTTATCCATTTCCAGTCTTTTTCAATATTGCTGCTGTTTACCACCAGCATATAAACTTTGTTTTCTTCAATACAATAAACGATAAGGTCATCTATTATTCCGCCTTTACTGTTTGGCAGGCAACTGTATTGCGCTTTGCCGGCAGTTAATTTGGAAGCATCATTACTTGTTACTTTCTGAATAAGATCCAAGGCGTTTTCTCCTTTCAAAATAAATTCCCCCATATGGCTAACATCAAAAACACCGGCATTATTTCTAACGGTAGCATGCTCATCATTTATTCCTGAATAACTAATGGGCATGTTGAATCCTGCAAACTCAGCCATTTTAGCCCCAGCTGCAATATGCTTTTCTTTGAAAGGAGTATTTTTCATTTTTTCGTATGAATTAAGATTATTATGATTAGAGGATTTTTTATGTTGAATGCTGCAAAGATAATTATCTGAATCTTGATTAATGATAAATGTCTGAACCATGATTTGGGGAGATTAATTAGATAAATAAAGATTGAAAAATAGCTTACACTCCTATGTTATTAATCTTTTTCTCATTAATCCCAATAATCCTATAAATCAGGGTTCAGACAATTAAAAGGCTCTCTGCTTTCGCAAAGAGCCCTCGCTTTGTTTCAACTTCAACTTAACTATTGAAACTATTTTAAACCTCACGTTTATAACAGGGGTCAAATATTCATAATAAAATCAAATTTTCCGTTGAATGTATCTGTGCTGGTAGTTTGATCTATTTTCTCAAGCTTTCTTTCCAATTCTTCTTTCTTTTTTTGTAAAGAATCTCTAATTCTTTTTACTTCTTTTTCTTTAATAATTCTTAGTGAATCAATAGATCTCTCATATCTATAACCGGGATCGCTTGCCGTATCAACAGTATTATTTTCATTACCCTCATCATCTACCATTATCCTGATATTTCCCGGCCCAATTCTTTGATGATATGTTCTTTTTCTATTCCAGCTTTCGTTTACAGGTTTTCCGTCTAATGTATATAGTCCATCCTCTTTCATAACTAACTCCTCATCCCTATGGCCATACCATGAAAAACTTTCATTATCCCAATCATATTCATCTCCATCTTCTGTCCAGGGAAAGTGAAAACGCTCCTGGTTTCCCGAGTTAACCCTTTTATCAATTTTAATTCTTTTACCTACCGGCACTGCAATTGTTATTACTACATGCTGGTTCCTGAATTTATCCTGTTGGGTAATAGGAATTCCCCTGTCAATTAATAATATAGAATCTTTTTGTGCAACATTATAATTCATAAGAGCGGCTAAGGTATCGGCATATCTCCTGGTACGTCCATGGCAGAATTTTGCAACAGTAACCTGGAAACTATCGCTAGCAGATTTTACTACTCTTATATTTACATTATATACGAATGCGGTGTCCTCGCTAATACTTCCGAATGGCTGTATTCTAAATCTGTTATATCGTCCTGGATTGTAATATGCTACTTCCATCATATCAACTGCAGGATTAAGGAGAGCTATTTTTTCTTCATTAACGTTATTAGTGCTTCTAAAATCTTTGCCAACAAGTGCAATAAGATTAATAAAACATATCCAGCCAAATATCCATAACGTTATAAATCCCCATCTCATCATTTTACTATTACTTCTTATTTTAGCTATTCTTCTTATAAGCCATGTAATAAGGCCGATTACCGGTACGTAAATGAAAAATATTAAAGTGCCCCATGCAAAAAAGTTTTGCCATCCTTCTTTTATAATATAATCTTTAAAAGGAAAGAACCCTGTGGCACCTATGGCAAATGCAAATAATGTTAAAGCCAACATACCTGCAATAAAATATAAAAATATCTTAAGCAACACCACTATAACATCCCCTAACGATGTTCTTGTTCGTTTTGCAGCATACGTAAATTCATCTCCCATTCTTTTACCCATCTCTGCCCCTTCTTTTCCTACAACACTTAATCTTTCTTTTACTCCCTTCATTTCTTCCTTCACAGAATTTTTAATTGAATCAAGATCAACTTTTTCACCTTTCATCTCTAATTTTTCTGACGTTGTACTTGCCTCAGGAATTGCAAGCCACAGAATAATATAGATCAATAATGCCCCCGGACTAAATGAAAAACTTATAAATTGTGGAAATGACAGGGGGCCCCAATGTGCCCACCTGAAAATGAAGGATATAAATGGTATTAAGAATAATATTCTTGGTATCCAAACATTAATATTAAAATAACTGGCAATCCCGCTACAAACACCTGCGATAATTTTATTATCCGGATTTCTGTACATCCTTTTACGCACACCATTTTGTACGGAGGTACTGCTAGGCACAAAAGCCCATAATAATATGTATGCTATAAATCCTATTCCGGAAAAGATAAATACAAGCCTTACAATTATTGGCTCAATATTAAAGTAGGCCGCTATACCGCTACATACACCTCCAAGAATTTTATTATTGGCATCACGATAAAGCCTTTTACCTGAAGTAAAAGCAGATGGCTGATAAGTTGCTCCACTTTGCTGTTCTTTATTGGCATAAGCGTTATTTGTTGATGTATTTTCAGCATCAGCTAATTGTTGTGGCCGGCCAATATTATTTATAATGGCATTAACGTCATCATCTGTAATGCAGGTTGCACCACTCTTTAACCGCTCCTGGAAAAGTTCACCGATGCGGCTTTCAATATCATTTATGATCTCATCACGGCCTTCCTCATTTGCGAAATAAATTCTAAGGCTATCGGTATATTGTTTCAACAGGTCGTAAGAAGTCTCCTCTATTGGAACCACCCGCCCCTGGAAATTTATATTTATTACTTTTTTCATCTCAGTTGTATTTTATTGGTTTGTTGAAGTTGAAGTTTTTGCTGAAGTCTTATCTGCGGTAAGTGTTGCTACAGCATTGGCAAGCTCTTCCCAGGTAGCCTCCAGCTCTTTATAGAATGCTGCTCCCTTTTCAGTTAGCATAAAATATTTTCGTGGAGGTCCGCTATTGCTTTCCACCCAGCGATAGGTTAAAAGTTCTGCGTTTTTTAACCGGGTAAGAAGTGGATAAAGTGTTCCTTCCAATATATTAAGATTAGCTGCCTTCATCTTATCAATGATATCTGAAGGGTAGGCTTCTCCTAATTGTATTACTGAAAGTATACAGAATTCCAGAACTCCTTTTCTCATTTGGCTTGCTGTATTTTCAATATTCATTTGATTAATTTTATCTTGTTTTCTATAATCTGGGTGTAAAGATAGGGTTTAATTTAATACTATGCAATACATAATACCATTTTTTTAACAGTAGCTGGTAGTCTAACATAGGGTATTATTTTTAAAAACCCTTATTCATAAAGAGTTTCCGGGATTTAACGATTAAATAATTCTGTATTTTTTTCCGGTTAAATGGCAATATAACTTTATGAACGGCGAGAAATGTATAAAAGTGAGGCAAACAAAGTAACTTCAGAGAAATAGTTTCACAATTCCTGGATAAAAATACTGAGTTGGAGAGCACCATTTGAAGCAAAAAATATTGGGGAGAATTTAAAGATGGCTAATTTCATCCGAAATAATAATGAGCCAAATTATTGCCTTAAATTTTTTAGAAATTATTTCGGGATCTTCTTAAAAGTGGCTTGTTATTTTTTGTGTAATGAATGCTTTATTAACTATTTATTGTAACAACATGGTTTTCTCTTATGTAAATTGAAGTATACTATCATGAAAAAATATATTTACACATTTCTTTCATTTTTAATTTTTCTGTTTACGTCATGTAATTCAAGCAAAAGTGCTAAAAAAACAACAGAGGATAAGGCATTATTGGGCGTACTAAAAAAACTTGATAAAGACCCAACCAATATAGAATTAAAAAATACAATTACTAATTTATATACCGATGCTGCCAAAAGCCATCTCAATAAAATTGAAGTTTACAACACGTTAACCGAAGCAGATAAATGGATCAAGATCATTAAAGAATATGAAGCTTTAAAAAAATTATCCGAAACTATTGCCAACTCCCCAGCTGCAGCAAAATTAGTAAACGCACCATCGTATGCTTCTGAAATACAAAAGGCAAAACAAAATGGAGCAGAAGATTACTACAATTTAGGTATGTACGAAATGAATAAGGGTGATAAGGAGTCTTTTAGAAATGCGTACTATGCTTTTAGAAAGGCAAATGAATTTGTGCCCAACTATAAAGATGTGCGCCAGCAGATAGATATTTCATTTGAAAATAGTATTATAATAGTTGTTATTAACCCTATAAGAGATAATACATTCTTTTATAACAGCATGGGTTGGAATAATTATGGAAACAATTATAACAATGATTACTTCCAAAGAAGCCTGGTGAGCGACCTGGGTGGAAATTATAATAAAAACATACCAGCCCAATTTTATACTGACTGGGAAGCCCGGAGAGAAAATATTCGTCCTGATTGGGAGGTTGACCTTACATGGCAATACATGAATATTCCCCAACCAATGACAAATCAATACTCCCGGACTGTAAGCAGGCAAATTGAATCAGGTAGAGATACTTCCGGTAAGGTTCAATACCAAACTATAAGTGCTACATTATACATTGTAAAAAAATATTTTACTGCTTCTGGTGATATGGAATTAAGAATTACAGATATAAACACGGGAAGAAATATAACAAACAACCGATACAGTGATCAATTTAACTGGCAGGAAGAATATGCCACTTATACGGGAGACTCACGGGCATTAAGCGGTAATGAATACGCATTGCTAAATAACAACAATTATCGCATTCCACGTAATGAAGATATTGTAACTGAACTATCACGAAGAATTTATCCGCAGATAAAAAACAGGATTGCTACCTTGGTTAATTGGTAATCTTATCAGAGTTGGCTTGTCCTTTTAATGCATTACAATATAATTATTTAAAAATATTATACACTACCCAACTCATCATATAGGCAAGCGCTGTCATATAAACCAATTGTATAATTGGCCATTTCCAGCTTCTGGTTTCTCTTTTTACAACTGCTAATGTACTCATACATTGCATGGCAATAACATAAAATACAAGCAATGAAAGCCCGGTTGCAACGGTATAGACTTTAGTTCCATCAGATCTTGCTGCAGTCTGCATTTTTTCCCGCAACGTTGTTTTGTCATTATCTTCTCCTACGCTATATAATGTAGCCATCGTTCCCACAAAAACTTCACGGGCTGCAAAAGATGTTATCAATGCTATTCCTATTTTCCAGTCGTATCCCAATGGCGAAATTGCCGGCTCAATAGCTTTCCCTAAAATACCTGCATATGATTTTTCAAGCAATACAGTTTTTCTTTCTTTATTATATTGATTGGCAAGCGAAGGATTGGCTGCAGCAAGCGACTCATATTTTTCGCTTGCTTCTTTCATTTTTTCTTTTGGCCCAAAACTGCTTAATACCCATAAAAGCAAACTAATGACCATGATAACTTTACCTGCATCAAAAACAAAAACTTTTGCTTTTTCCACCATTGTATAAAAAATGTTCTTCCATCGGGGACCACGGTAAACAGGTAGTTCTAGAATAAAAAAACTTCTTTCTATGCTTTTAATAAACCACTTAAATATATATGCTGTAATTAGTGCCATAGCGGTTCCGAGTAAATACAATGCCATCATTACCAACCCTTGTAAACTTAAAAAACCAAAGTACAGTTGTTTTGGAATTATGAGTGCTATAAGTATTGTATAAACCGGTAACCGGGCACTGCAGCTCATTAGCGGGGTGCACATTATAGTAAGCAATCGTTCTTTTTTATTCTCAATATTTCTTGCGCTCATAATTGCCGGTACTGCACACGCAAGTCCGCTGATCATTGGCATTACACTCTTTCCATTTAATCCTGCCTTACGCATAAGCTTATCTGTAAGAAAACTTATGCGTGCCATGTAGCCACTATCTTCCAGCAATGTTATTAAACCAAATAATATCATTATCTGTGGAATAAATATCAATATCCCGCTAAGTCCGGCAAGTACTCCATTAATTAATACATCGCTGAACCACCCTTCAGAAAGCGTACTTCCGAGATATCCGCCCAGCTTTGCAAAGCTCCATTCAATTGCATCCATCGGATATTGCGCCAACCAAAATATACTTTGGAACAGTAAAAAAAGTACACTAATTAAAATAATGTAACCCCATGTGCGATGCAGTAATATATTATCAAGTTTTTCAGTGAATAAAGCTTTTTGCAAAGGGTCAGCTTCTACAACTGTTTGGTGCATGATATGTTTTATCCGTCCATATCGTTGCACTATTTCCTCTGCCTGTGTTTTAGTGGGATTGAATTTATTCCTGATCTCGATGTTTTCAATTGTATCCTGGGTTACAGTATCCAGATCAAAATTTTCATGATTGATTAAATAATGGATCGCTCTATAATCGCTAAACCCTGGGAAACGATTATGAATTTCTTTAATAGCCTGGGGTGCAAAAGCATTGCTGTCAATAAAATCTCTGACAGGTGCTTTATATAAATTATCTGCAGTTTGCTCAATAGCTTTTTTTAATTCTTTTAAACCCTTATTTTTTCTAGGATTTACCGGGATAACCGGCACCCCTAATTCTCTTTCAAGCCCTGCAATATCAATTTGAATATTTTTTTTCTTAGCAATATCCATCATCGTGAGCGCTACCACTACCGGTTTTTTCAGATCTAAAAGCTGTGAGCAGAATAAAAGGTTTCGTTTTAAATTAGATGCATCTGCAATTAATAAAAAAATATCAGCTTTTACATCTTTATCCTGGTTAATGAGAACTTTGTAAGAAACCCATTCATCATGCCTTTTTGGATATAAACTATATGCACCCGGTAAGTCTATAATGTATGCTTTTAAAGATTCCGCTATCTGCGCAACTCCCGATCTTTTATCAATGGTAACTCCGGGGAAATTTCCAACCTTTTGATTTAACCCCGTAAGAGAATTAAATACAGAGCTTTTCCCGCTATTGGGATTTCCAACTAAAGCAATATGTAACGAGGAGGACAATTTTTAAACTATTGGTAAAATTAAATTGAACAATTAATTCTACCTTACGATTTAAGAAAAGAGATACTATCAACCTATTTTAACCGTTGATAGTATTGGCTTATTTAAGAATTTTTTTAATCATTATATTGAAAAATTCTCTTTCCCGTCTTTTTATGAAATTACGAATAGATAACCAGGTTTTAATTGATGAATTCTTTCAGGATACAAGGTTATTGGGTATTGTTGCGCCAATTAAACATTATCAATTTTGCTGGCATCTTAATCAAATTCTAAGGTTTGATTTCAGAATAAATAACAGTATAGAAATCCAGCTTAATAAGAAACAGCGTAATTATTTCTTTTCTATTTATGAATATGCCGAAAATTGCGGTACTATCAGGCATTATTTATACAATAATCAGTTTGATGGTGAATATCTTTTACCAGAGTTTAAACATCTTGATTTTTTGTGGCTGATCAAGGATGATATAATTCAGGATGAAGAAATTCTTGCATTAATGTCATCTATTAAAACAATTCCCGCTGTTCAGCTCATTTCAGAAATGACTAATGAAAAAATTAAGAATAAACAACATCTTATCTTTTAAACCCGTTTTATTAAAACAGGAAGTATGATCCTATTAAAATTTTTAGCAGTTTGTGCAATAACTACTTTGATTGCCATTTTTAAATTTAAAAAATAATATTTTATGTGGAAAGAAGAAGATAACAAACTGTATAAAAAGTTTGAATTTAAAAATTTTACAGAAGCCTTTGCTTTTATGACAAAGGTTGCTTTCGCAGCAGAAAAGATGGACCATCATCCGTTATGGACAAACGTATATAATAAGGTAGAAATATGGTTGAACACTCATGATGCCGGGGATGTTGTTACTGTTAAAGACAGGAAGCTATCTAAAATAATAGATAAGTTATATTCTAAGTAATTTCTTTCTTATAGCTTAATAAAGCTATTATGGAAACAAATGTCCATACTCCTTCAAGAATAATGAACGGCAGATAATTGATCAGATAAGATGCATAGCATGCCAATCCTGCCCCCGCAATATTCATCAGGATATAGATTATATTTTCTCTTGAAATTTTATTAAGCAGATTTAAAACGAAAGCAAGCAATAAAATAAACACGCCAACACTACCTATAATATCAGTGAATTGAAAATTCATTTATTGTTTTACCGTTATTATTTTTTCTGAGGCCGCAGTAAACTTTCCAATAGGTTCAATAAATGATACAAGATCATTTTCCATTAATATTTGCTTAACCTCATCTACTGCTGATTGCTCAACTGCTATTAATAAGCCTCCGTTAGTTTGAGGATCAGACAAGATAGAAAAAGCTTCCATAACATTTACACCTTTTTCAAAACTTACTTTTTTATTGTAACTATTCCAATTTCGATAAGTGGCGTCAGGAACAATGCGTTGTAATAAATACTCTCTTGCTCCTTCGATTATCTTTACCTGGGAATAATATAATTCTGCAGATAAATTAGAACCTTCTGCCATTTCAATTAAATGACCCATTAAGCCAAAACCTGTAACATCAGTCATAGCAGAAACTCCTTTTATCTTACCTAACTTTTCCCCCACTTTATTTAATTGTATAAGCTGATTGATGAATTGTGATCGATGCTCTTCTTTTAATACTCCCCTTTTTTGTGCAGTAGATAATATCCCAACTCCAATTGGTTTGGTTAAAAAAATAATATCCCCTTCATTTGCCGTACTGTTTTCTTTCAGATTTTTTATACTAACTAAACCGCTGACAGCTAAACCAAAAATCGGTTCAACAGAATCGATACTGTGTCCTCCGGCTAAGGAAATTCCTGCTTCTTCACAAATTGATCTGCTTCCTTCAATAACTTTTCTGGCTAAATCAGATGAAAGCTTTTCAACTGGCCAGCCAAGAATTGCAATTGCTAAAATCGGCCTGCCTCCCATTGCATATACATCGCTTATTGCATTTGCAGAAGCTATTCTTCCAAAATCAAAAGCATCATCAACAATAGGGGTAAAAAAATCTGTTGTAGAAATTAATGCCATTTTATTACCCAGGTCAAATACAGCTGCATCATCTTTATTGCTGTTGCCAACTAAAAGTTTATTGTTATCCGGCAGTGAAAGATGTGTGTTTAAAATATCTTCAAGTATGTTTGGAGCAATTTTACAACCACAACCGGCGCCGTGAGAATATTGCGTTAGTTTTATGATATCTGAGGTATTCATTGTTCTACGGTTATAGGTAGCAATATTTTTTGAGCATTTTTTTCACTATTTATATCATCACAATGTATTTTATTTAGAATTGAATAAATGTTTTCCCTGTTGTGTAAGCTTTTTGTATAAAGCTTATCGTAATAGCTTAGTAATATTCTAAAACATTCGATGATATTATCATCCTTCAGGAATTGTAAGGCATTTTTTGTTTCAAGCCCGCCTAATCTTTTTTGAATACGTTCTATTGACTCCTGCAGTTTATCGCTATCAAAATTCCCATAAGTATTAACCAGGTAATTTAATCTTTCTTCAAAAGGAATTTCTAAAAAATAAACGGGACTTGTTCGCATTTTTTCCCAAAAAGAATTCGGAATAATAAGTTTTCCAATGCGCTGACTTTCATCTTCGATCCAAATTTCATTCTTCTTATTTCTTATTTCATTTAACTTCATCGCCAATAAATTCTCAAACATTTCCTGAGTAGGTTGCGGCTTCTCTCCAATTGCGCCAAAGGCAGATCCTTTATGATTCGCCAGATTTTCAAGATCAATAACCGGATAACCTTTTCTTTTAAACTCCTGCAGGAGTAATGTTTTTCCTGACCCTGTATAGCCGCCCAGTATTTTAAAATTATATGCTTTATTAAATTGTTGTAATGCCCAAGTGCGAAATGCTTTATAGCCCCCAGCTAAAGTATAAACCTTAAATCCATACATATCCAAAAGCCAGGCAACCGCCCCACTTCGCATGCCTCCCCTCCAGCAATGAATCAATAGGCAACCTGCCTGCCGGTAGGCAAGGTTATCAATATGCAATTGCGTATTACCTACTGTCTGTAGTCTATTATTAATTATTTCTTCAACATCTTCTACCAACTTTTTCATCTTCACACCAAAAAAACTCAACCCCATTTTTATGGCGGTTTCTCTGCTTTGTTGCTTATAAGCTGTTCCAATTACTTTTCTTTCTTCATCATTAAATAACGGCAATGAATAGGCGCCGGGAATTTGTGCGTGAATATATTCGCCGGGGCTCCGAACATCAATTACAGGATATTGATTTGCCAGCTTTAAAAAGTCTTCAATATTTATTTTGTCAACTGCCATTTAAACAAATAAAAAACCACCGTTTTAAAAAACAGTGGCCGGTCAATTTAGGAAGATATATTATTTTTTAATTTGAATATCCACATCTTTTGTTCCCACTTTAACACCACCTCTATCTACGTTTACCCGGGTGTTTTTATGTTTTACTGCGCCGCCACCAGCCCCCACAGAAACAGAAGTTCTTTTTGAATCTATGGTATTATTTGGAAGTGGTTTCTTATCTGTTGTTCCTGAGTTTTCGGTTTTTACTTCCGTTTTTTCTCCTCTTTCATTACATGCAATCAAAAAAGAAGATAAAATAATAGCTGAATAAAAAAGTGTTTTTTTCATATATAAATGTTTTTGGTTTACCCGTTCATCGAGGTCAAAAATTCCATATTATCTTTTGTGCCTTTCATGTTTTTCATCAGGGTGTTGATAGCTTCTTCAGGATTCATATCTGCCATATGATTACGCAATACCCACATACGTTTAAGAACATCTTTATCCAATAACAGATCATCACGCCTTGTTGAAGATGCAACAATATCTATTGCAGGGAAAATTCTTCTGTTAGATAAACGTCTGTCTAACTGCAGTTCCATATTACCTGTTCCTTTAAATTCTTCAAATATTACCTCATCCATTTTGCTACCTGTATCAACTAATGCTGTTGCTATAATAGTAAGTGAGCCTCCAAATTCTATTTTTCTTGCGGCACCAAAAAACTGCTTTGGCTTTTGCATTGCATTGGCTTCCACCCCACCTGATAAAACTTTTCCACTTGCCGGCGCAACTGTATTGTGTGCTCTTGCCAAACGTGTAATACTATCTAACAATATCACCACATCGTGCCCGCACTCTACAAGCCGTTTTGCCTTTTGCAAAGCCATTGTACTAACTTTTACATGTTTATCAGCCGGCTCATCAAAGGTTGATGCAATAACTTCAGCCCTTACACTTCGCTCCATATCGGTTACCTCTTCCGGCCTTTCATCAACCAAAACAATTATTAAATAAATTTCAGGATGATTGGCTGCTATTGCATTTGCAATTTCTTTCAGCAACATTGTTTTACCTGTTTTTGGCTGGGCAACAATTAATCCCCGCTGACCTTTACCAATTGGAGTAAACAGGTCCATAATCCTTGTAGAAAGATTACTGGATTCGGTAAATAGATTTAATTTTTCAAAAGGGAATAACGGGGTAAGATAATCAAATGGCACACGATCACGAACTTCGTCTGGACCTTTCCCATTAATTGTCTCAACCTTTAATAATGCAAAATACTTTTCGCCTTCCTTAGGCGGACGAACGGAACCATAAACAGTATCACCTGTTTTTAAACCAAATAGTTTTATTTGTGAAGGAGATACATAAATATCATCAGGGGATGATAAATAATTATAATCACTGCTTCTTAAAAAACCATATCCATCAGGCATCATTTCCAAAACGCCTTCACCTAAAATAATTCCATCGAATTCAATATTAAATGAGGGTTCCCTTCTTTGAGGAAAATTTCTTTGTTGTACTGAAGAACCTCCATTGCTTTGTGATTCTCCACTTTGAGGTACATCATCATTAAGCAAACTTACCAATGCCGGAGCAATTGACATGGGGCTGTTTAGAGAATCATTATTATTATCCTGTTCTTCTATAGATTGATCATCATTAACGGGCTCATCTTCCCTTTCTTTTTTAGCACTTTTCTTTTTATCTGCAATTGCCTCAGATCTTTTCGCTTTGGGCTCATGTTTGGTTTTTTCCTCTTCAACAACTTGTGTATCGCTTGAAATGGGAACAGGTTTAATAATTCTTTTTCTTTTGGGCTTTTCGCCTTCGGTGCCATTATTCATTGTGGTTTGTTTGTTCAGGATTTGTGAAATAAGTTCCTGTTTATCTAATTTTTTTGCGTTGCTAATATTTTGTTCGTTAGCTATATCCTGCAACTCAGGAACGAGCATGTCGGTCAATTGTGAAATGTTATACATAAAAATCCCTGTAGATTAAAACTCAAAACGCTCTTAAAGTGTAACTATAAATTTGATGATTTATATGGAATGGATTCTGTTATTGAACTGAAAAGCTTAGAGAAAAGGAGAACCGATCAGCTTATTACAATGCAATGATAAGGTAAATTTATAAAAAAAGAAAATATTTTGCTTTAACTTTTTCTTCAATCTTTAAAGCCGTTTTTATTATGATTGTAAAATGTCATTACCACAGTCAGGTTTACGGGTATCCTGTATCTTTACCCGCCAAAACGGAAATATGTTTAATAAGAGAACCCGAATAAAAGAATTATTAGAAAATGATACTCATAATTATGAGGTAACCGTTATGGGCTGGGTTCGTACTTTCAGAAATAATCAGTTTATAGCCCTAAATGATGGAAGTACTAATAATAATTTACAGGTACTGGCGGAGTTGGGGAAGTTTGAAGAATCCCTTCTCAAAAGAATAACCACAGGAGCTTCCTTAAAAGTAAAGGGAGAAATAATTCCTTCTTTAGGTAAGGGACAAAAAATAGAATTAAAAGCTAATTCTATTGAAGTCCTGGGAGATAGTGATGCTGAAAAATATCCCTTACAGCCCAAAAAGCATAGTTTAGAATTTTTAAGAGAAATAGCGCACTTACGCTTTAGAACTAACACTTTTGCGGCTGTTTTCAGGGTTCGTCATTCTTTAGCCTTTGCTGTTCACCGTTTTTTTAATGAAAAGGGATTTGTATACCTGCATACTCCCATCATAACCGCATCTGATGCAGAAGGCGCAGGAGAAATGTTTCACGTAACCAATTTTGATTTAATCAATCCACCTAAAAACGAGGATGGTTCCATAAATTTTAAAAATGATTTTTTTGGAAAGGCAACCAATCTTACAGTCAGCGGACAGTTAGAGGGTGAGCTTGCTGCAATGGCGTTTTCAGATATATATACTTTTGGTCCAACCTTTCGTGCGGAAAATAGTAATACGGCAAGACATCTTGCAGAATTCTGGATGATAGAGCCCGAAATGGCTTTTTATGATCTTGAAGATAATGCAAACCTGGCGGAAGAATTTATTAAATACATTATAAAATATGTGCTTGGGAATAATAAAGAAGATCTGGATTTTTTATCTCAAAGATTATCCAAGGAGGAAAAACAAAAACCTCAAAATGAACGAATTGAAATGAGTCTGATTGAAAAATTACAATTTGTAACTAACAATAATTTTGAGAGGCTAACTTATACTGAAGCTATTGAGATTTTAAAAGAATCGAATTATAATAAGAAAAAGAAATTTCAATATTTGATCGAAGAGTGGGGTGTTGATCTGCAAAGCGAGCATGAAAGATACCTTGTAGAGAAACACTTTAAAAAGCCGGTGATATTAACTGATTATCCAAAACAAATAAAAGCTTTTTACATGCGGCAAAATGATGATGGAAAAACAGTTGCTGCTATGGATATTCTGGCCCCGGGAATTGGTGAAATTGTAGGCGGCTCTCAAAGAGAAGAAAGACTTGATAAACTTGTGGAACGCATGAAGGAAATGCATATCTCCACTGAAGAATTAGATTGGTATTTAGATACAAGAAGATTTGGAACTGTACCTCATTCGGGCTTTGGTCTTGGGTTTGAGCGGCTGGTTCAATTTGTTACCGGTATGACAAATATCAGGGATGTTATTCCTTTTCCAAGAACCCCAAAAAGTGCGGAATTCTAATTTAGATGATTTTTTAAAAAATATTTAATGCGTGTTTTTACGTTCTCTCTTATGTTGATGTAAAACAAATTATAATCAGCAATGTGATAATTTTTCATGGTTAAAAAAACATTTCCAAAAAACTCCGGCTTATTAACCCATAGCACATTGCCATGGACCCGTGCATGAACTAATTCCGGAATTATTTTATTAAAATCTTTTAATATTCCTCCTTTATTTAAAATTGCCGGCGCAAATTCTTCATCAAGCCTCCATGTTAACGGGTTTGTTACAATGGCTTTCTCTTTTTCGCTGCGAACAAATTCGGGAATATAGTCTTCCTTAAATGTTCGCCAGCCAACGAAACAGGCCGTTGCAGTTGAATCATTACATGGTTGCAATTTTGTAAAATAATTTGAAAATACCGGCAATCCAATAATATATGCGCAAACCAGCTTTTTTTCAAGGGGTTTATTTTCAAAAAACTCTTTTAATAATCTTCCTGCATGTAATGTTCCCTGGCTGTGTGATGCAATAATAATTGGTTTACCAGCATTATGATATTTTAAATAATTTTCAAAGGCAGCTTTAATATCATTATAAGCAAAAGCAAACGCTTTGTCAGCCTCGTTCTTATTAGTTGTATAAAATGCTTTTATATTGGCCTGCCTATATCGGGGGGCAAAAATTCTGCACTGTTCATTAAACACACTTGCCTGGTATAAAATAGTTGAATTATCAGTTTTTTTATTTAATATTTCATTATCAATTTGGGCATTCCAGCCCATTGGCATTATAACATCAGTGTAAGTAGTAGGATGAATAAAAAATACATCGGCTAATGAATCTTTCTTTTTATCGGGAATTGCGGAGGGGATATTATCTGCGGCATCGCTTTTCCATGGATGGGATGCCCAATAATTTAAATCAGAATAATCCGGTTTGCCATTAGCGCTTTTAAAATTATAGTTTGTTGGAGCCGGTGAATATTTTTTAGAACAGGAAATAAATAATATAACAAAACACAGATAAAACAGATTTTTATTCCAAAAGAAAATTTTTATTTGGGTAATTCTCATTTATCAAATTTACATTTCAAAAACCTGATACATTTTTTATTCTTTTTTTGAATTATGTATTTTTTTATTTTTTAGTATTTTCAAATAATGTTGCATCGCCATGGTCCTTTTTTAAAAGCCGTTTTCTTTCATAGTATTTCTGCTTTTGGCGGCCCACAGGGCCATTTGGGTATGATGATGAAAACATTTGTAGACAAAAGAAGAGACGTAACTAAAGAAGAGTTGATGGATTATGTTTCTTTTTGTCAGCTTTTACCGGGCGCCTCTTCCACGCAAACACTAACATTAATAGGATATAAAAGAGGGGGTGTTTCTTTAGCCGTGGTAACTCTTATCATCTGGATTTTGCCGGCATGTGCTTTAATGTCGGCATTTTCTTTTGTTGTTCATAACATTAATTCAGGATCCTCTGGGCTAACTATTTTTAAATTTATTCAACCCATGGCGGTGGGGTTTTTGGCTTTTGCTGCTTATCGGGTTTATAAAACTTCAATAACAAATTTGATTACATATATAATAATGCTTTTATCCTTACTTATCACTTTTATATTATTTAAAACGCCGTGGGTTTTCCCTGTTTTAATAATCTTGG
This sequence comes from Chitinophagales bacterium 65-1, assembly GCA_002050465.1. GTDB lineage: Bacteria > Bacteroidota > Bacteroidia > Chitinophagales > Chitinophagaceae > Ginsengibacter. The sequence goes on along the minus strand of MWYX01000060.1, from coordinate 23,246 downwards.
GAGGTGTTGTTACTAATTTCAGTAATAAACGCTATCCTCGTAATAAAGCATTAAAACCAAAACTGGTTAAATGGACCAACATATGGTTGTTTGTATTAATTTTTATTATAGCAGGTATATTCAGTGAGGTTTCCCGAACAAGGAATTGGGAAAACAAACGAAGCTTTGCTTTGTTCGAAAACTTTTATCGTTTCGGGAGTTTAGTATTTGGAGGAGGCGATGTTTTAATGCCCTTAATGTATGATCAATATGTAGTGAGAGATAAAATAAAATACAATATTACACGTGAGGAATATTTAACAGGCTGGGGCATGGTGAGAGCTATTCCCGGGCCTGTATTTTCGGTTGCGTCATACACGGGGGGAATGGTAATGCGTCCGGAAGGAAAGATAATGCAATTGCTTGGTTGTATAATTGGTGCAGTTGCAATTTTTCTGCCAAGCGCTTTATTGGTACTATTTTTCTTTCCGGTATGGCATAATTTAAAAAAATATCCGATTGTTTATCGTGCGCTGGAAGGTATAAATGCAGCTGTAGTTGGTATTATGTGGGCGGCCACATTTTATTTACTGCATGATATATCAATAGCGAATTTTAAAACAATCAGCTTTATTAACATTGGAGTAATTATAGGCACTTTCTGCTTATTAACTTTTACCCCGATAAAATCACCCTATGTAGTGATTGGCTGTTTACTATTAGGGTGGATATTCTAAGGGGTTTTGTAATAATGATTTTTTTCTATTTCCTCCTTTACAACATCGGGAACAAAGAATTTAATTGATTTCCCGGCTTTTATCATCTCACGTATGGCGGTAGAAGAAATATCAAGCAATGGAGCTTTGACCATAATTATATTTTTTCCTAAATTATTTTCAGAATTAAATCCAGGTCTTTCATAAACCAGTATCTCATAGTTTTTAATCAGAAATTCATAATTCTTCCATTTGGTAATATTTTGCAGGCTGTCGCTTCCTAAAATAATAGAGAATTTAAAATCCAGGTGTTTTTCTCTCAGATAAGTTAATGTATCTATTGTATAGGACGGAATAGGTAATGAAAATTCGATTGTACTGGTTTTTAATTTTTTTTCTCCATCAATGGCTATGTCGATCAAATATTTTCGATGATATTTGTTTAATAAGTTTAGATTAGACTTTAAGGGATTCTGAGGAGAAATAACAAACCAAATCTGGCTCAATTCAGTATTATTCGCAAAATAATTCGCAATTATTAAATGTCCGGTATGAATTGGGTTAAACGACCCAAAATATAACCCAATTTTCATTATATATTGATTATCAATTGTTTACAAGTCTTCTACAAGAATTGTTTCCGCTTCATTTAATCTAAGACTCAAATGATATCCCGAGACTTTTATTGAGATCGGATCGCCTAAAGGAGCAATTTTTTCTATACTTATTATTTCTCCTGGTAAACAGCCCATCTCCATCAATTTTAAAAAAAGGTCATTTTTAGTAAATGAATTTATTCGAACACATTGACCTGCTTTTACCGTCGATAATTTTCTTAACACGTATTAAATATATTTGGTTAGAAACTTCTATATTTTCGAGTTTAGAAAATACACTTGGAAAATATTTTTTTTAATGAGTGGAACGTGAGCAAGCAACAATTCCACCGACGTGCCCTAAAAAAATATCTTTTTTTACTTTTCGAAAAAGAAGGGAAAATTATAGATAGAATAGATATAATTTTTTGTACAGATAATTTTCTGTTAACACTTAATAAACGATATCTAAATCATAATTGGTTCACCGATACTCTAACCTTTCTTCTTTCATCTCCTAAAGAACCACTTGTAGGAGAAATATATATCAGTGTAGATAGAGTTAAATTTAATTCAAAAGAACTTTCAGCTGCCTATAAAACAGAATTAATTAGGGTTATTATTCATGGATGTTTGCACTTGTGTGGATATTCTGACAAAAGCAAATCCCAAGCTCGCAACATGGAAAATTTACAAGAAAACTACCTAAAGAATTGGGGTTGTTTCACGTGAAACCTAAATTGGAGCCTTAATATGGTTCCTGTAATTTTGTCTGATGTTTTCTAAATACGATGTAATAGTAGTGGGTGCCGGGCATGCAGGTTGTGAGGCTGCCTCTGCAGCTGCAAATTTTGGAAGTAAGGTTCTTTTAATAACAATGAATTTGCAAACAGTTGGAGAAATGAGTTGTAATCCGGCTATGGGGGGTATAGCTAAGGGGCAGATAATCAGAGAAATAGATGCGATGGGGGGTTATAGTGGCATAGTGACAGATGAGACAATGCTACAGTTTAGGATGTTAAACAAAAGTAAGGGACCGGCAATGTGGAGCCCAAGAGCCCAAAGCGACCGAACCTTATTTTCTTTAAAATGGAGATCTCTATTAGAACAAAATACAAATATTGATTTTTACCAAGACATGGTAGTGGGTCTAATAAAAACTGGTGACAGGATAAGTGGGGTTAAAACCCGCCTGGAACATGAAATTTATGCCCAGGCGGTAATTCTTACGAATGGCACCTTTTTAAATGGGCTGATTCATATTGGAGAAAAACAAATACCTGGCGGAAGGATTGCAGAAAAGCCATCTACAGGAATCACGGAACAGCTACAAGGGTGGGGTTTTCAAAGCAATCGCCTAAAAACGGGTACGCCACCCAGGATAGACGGCAGAAGTATAGACTACAGTCAATTAGAAATACAAGAAGGTGATAAAGAAATTAAAGGTTTTTCTTTTATACCAACAAACAAACCAACAAAACAAAAGAATTGTTGGATTGCATATACAAACAAAAAAGTACACGCCATTCTTGAGTCTGGTTTTAGCAAAAGTCCAATGTATCAAGGCCGGATTCAGGGGGTTGGACCCCGATATTGCCCAAGCATAGAGGATAAAATAACCAGATTTTCTGAAAGAGATCGTCATCAATTATTCATTGAGCCGGAAGGTTGGAATACCATCGAGATTTATGTAAATGGATTCTCTTCCTCTTTGTCAGAATCAACTCAGTATCAAGCACTTATGGAAATAAAAGGTTTTGAAAATTGCAAAATGTTTCGTCCAGGCTATGCCATAGAATATGATTATTTTCCACCTACACAGTTAAAACCTACCCTGGAAACAAAATTAATACATAATTTATTTTTTGCAGGCCAGATCAATGGTACCACGGGGTATGAAGAAGCCGCCTGCCAGGGTTTAATGGCGGGAATAAATGCACATCAAAAAATAAACGATTATGAACCTGTGATATTAAAACGGAATGAAGCTTATATTGGAGTGTTGGTTGATGATTTAATTAATAAGGGTACGGATGAGCCATATCGGATGTTTACAAGCAGGGCTGAATTTAGAACTTTATTGCGACAGGATAATGCGGATATCAGGTTAACAGAAAAAAGCTATCGACTTGGATTAGCATCGCAGGAAAGGATGGAAAAAGTAAAAACCAAAACAGCCAATGTGCTCAAAATAAAATCAATATTAAATGAATATATATTTAATGGAGATGAAATAAATCCTTATTTACAAAAAATAAATTCCGCTGCATTAGATAAAAAACAAAAAGCTTCTCAGTTAATCCTTCGTCCATTGTTATCTTTATCTGATATGATGAAAGCAAGTTCTGTATTGAATTCTTACTTAAAAGAATATGATTCTGAAACACTGGAACAAGCAGAAATTCAACTAAAATATGATGTTTATATTCAGAAGGAAAAAGAACTGGTGGGAAGAATGAGTTTGCTTGAAGAACAAATTATACCAGATAGTTTTAACTATGATAAAATTCTTTCTCTTTCATCTGAGGCGAGACAAAAATTTAATAAAATAAGGCCACAAACTTTAGGGCAGGCCAGTAGAATTAGTGGTGTAAACCCAAGCGACGTGCAAATTCTTATAGTTTACATGGGTCGCTAAAAAATAATTAATGCAAATCTCATTTCCTTCGCAAATAAATAAAAGTATCGTATTCGATACAACGGAAAAATTTTTAACAGAAAGCGGTTTCCAAATTATCAATAAAGATTCCGAAAGGCCCTGGGGTGGCTTTTTCGTAATTGATGAGGCTCAGTCAGATAAGTTCTTTAAAGAATTTTTCCCCAACGAAAGGGTAAACTTCCAGAAGAAGATTAGCCCTAAATTTTTGATTGTTGAACCCGGTAAAAGGTTAAGCTGGCAGTATCACTTTAGAAGGGCAGAGCTATGGAGGGTTATAACCGGCGATGTTGGAATTATTACAAGTAAGACCGACACAGAGAGTGGCTTAAAAAAATATAGGCCTGACTCAATTATTAAATTAAAAAAAGGTGAACGCCATAGATTAATTGGCCTTGTAAATTGGGGTGTAGTGGCAGAAATTTGGCAACATACTGATAAAGATCATCCCAGCGATGAAGAAGACATAGTACGATTACAGGATGATTTTGGACGATGAATTGCAATTATAAATAATCCCTTATAATTCCCTATTTTAAAATCATTTATAATGAAATCTCTATATAAAATAATTGAAACAGCTTTCGAAAAATTCAGTATGATGGCTACCCGGGTATTAGGAAATTCTTTAACTTTTTTAATGGCTTTAATATTAGTTATCACTTATTTTACCGACAAAGAAGTATATGCCCGCCCGAAATATCTTATAATTATGGATGTAATTTTTTCAACTACTTTTCTTAGTATTTTTATTATTCAAAAATCCGTAAATCGCTTTTCTGCTGCTTTACATTTAAAAATGAATGAGCTGGTAGCTTCTCATGATAATGCCAGTAACAGAATTATAAACATAGAAGAAAAAACCGAAGAAGAAATCAGAGATCTTGCAAAACATTATTCTACGATTGCTGAAAAAGCAAAAACCTCTGAATCAATGCAGTCTTCGCACTCAATAGAACACATAATAAAAGAGGTTAAAAAAGAAGAAGAAAAATAATTGTTCTATAAAAAAGGTAAGCAGCTCTATTAAAGCTGCCTACCCGACAAATAAGCAGAGAAATTAATGAAAGAAAATAAATTAAGTGCCATTGAAGCAGCTCATACGCTTGGATATAAAAATGTAAATAGTTTTATTGCTATGTATAAAAAACACTATGAGGAATTAAATACTACTACTGTGTAAAATCTTGCGGATAAGTCATACTCTCATAAAAAAATCCCGCAAATTTAATCCTTGCAGGAAATTATAGTGATTCGTGGTGTGGGGCGGGATCGAACCGCCGACACAAGGATTTTCAGTCCTTTGCTCTACCGACTGAGCTACCGCACCATTATTATTTTCAGTCCTTTGCTCTTCCGTCCCGATAGCTATCGGGAGAGCTACCGCACCCACCTAAATTAATTCGGGCAGCAAATATAAGATTTTACTCCTAGTTGCCATATTCACATAAAAACTTTATTCTCATTAATTTTAATTGCTCCCAGCTATAATTTCCATCTGCCAACTCTTCTTTGGCAATATCAAGGCTTGAGGTTTGACATCCCTTAAAGTAATCAATGATTTCTTCTCTTTCATATTCCTCCACAAGATCTTCAATAGCATAATCAAGGTTTAATTTAGTTCCGCTTGCAACAATTGTTTCCATCTCTTCTAAAAGCTCTTCTATTTTTAAAGTTTTATTTCTCGCAATAAGTTCTAAAGGCATTTTTTTGTCAACATTTTGGATAATAAAAACTTTATTATTGTTTTTATTCAAAACACTTTTCATTACAAATTCATCGGGTTTTTCAATTTCATTTTCTTCTACATAGTCATTTATTAATGCCGCAAATGGTTTTCCAAATTTTAAAGCTTTGCCTTTACTTATTCCCTGGCATTTTTCAAGCTCAGCCATTGTTGTGGGGTACAGTGTTGCCATATCCTGCAAACTATTTTCAAGAAATAAAACAAACGGTGGAAGATTGTGCTTCTTTGCTTCTTCCTGCCGCAGCTTTTTCAACATTTTAAACAACGTTTCATCAGCGGCGCTCCCGCTTATCCCGCCATTATTTTCCCCTTCATCATCATCAGCATTAGCTTCTTCAAATTTATTATTAAGGGCTATTTTAAACGAAGTCGGCTTCTTTAAAAATGCCTCCCCCTTTTTGGTAATCTTCAACACCCCATATTCTTCTATGTCTTTTTGAATAATATTTTCAACAAGCATTTTACGCAAAAGTGAATTCCAATAGTGTTCATCCTTGTCTTTACCAATACCAAAAACTTCGAGTTCATCGTGCCGGTACATCTTTATCTGCGGATTGGGGTTGCCCTTTAATACGCAAATAATATACTCCATAACGAAGCCCTCGTTTACTGCCTTAATAACTTTAAGAGCGTACTGCGTTTCTGTTTTAGATTCAATTAGTTCTTTCGGAGTTTTACAATTGTCACACATTCCGTCACAAGTTTCCTTATTATATTCTTCGCCAAAATAACTCAGTAAAATCTTTCGTCTGCAAACGGCACTTTCAGAGTAGGCAACGGTTTCGTTTATCAATTGTGCACCTACTTCTCTTTCACTTAATGCTTTATCCCTCATTAAATGCTCAAGCTTTGCAACATCTTTATGAGAATAATATAAAATGCATTTGCCTTCCAGTCCATCTCTTCCGGCCCGGCCGGTTTCCTGGTAATAATTTTCAATTGATTTTGGAATGTTATAATGTATAACAAACCTTACGTCGGGCTTGTCTATACCCATTCCAAATGCAATAGTTGCAACTATTACCTGCACTTCCTCATTTAAAAATTGATCCTGGCGCCTTGCTCTTAATTTAGCATCTAACCCTGCATGATAAGCAACGGCTTTTATCCCATTCGCCATAAGCATTTCAGCCAATTCTTCTGTTGTTTTTCTGTTCAGCGTATAAATTATGCCGCTCTTTCCCATATTTTGGGAAATAAATTTTACTATGCTTTTTATTGCCTGATCTTTATTTATTTTAGGTAAAACCTCATAATTAAGATTAGGGCGGTTAAAGGAAGAAATAAAAATTTGAGGATCCCGTAAACCCAGGTTTTTTACAATGTCGCTTTGAACTTTAGGTGTAGCGGTGGCTGTTAAGGCAATAACAGGAATATTCTTATCTATTTTATCCATTATTTCCCGGAGCCGGCGATATTCAGGTCTGAAATCATGTCCCCACTCACTGATACAATGAGCTTCATCTACTGCAAAAAAGGATATTTGAAGATCTTTAAAAAAATCAACATTGTCTTCCCTCGTTAGTGTTTCGGGTGCCACATACAGCATTTTAGTTTTGCCGGAAACCAGATCTTCCTTAACAATTTTTTGTTGCCCCTTGTTTAATGTACTGTTTAAAAAATGAGCCACATTATCACTGCTGCTATAACCCCTCATAAGATCAACCTGGTTTTTCATCAATGCTATTAATGGGGAAACTATTATTGCACAACCCTTGCTGATAAGCGCCGGTAGCTGGTAACAGAGGCTTTTACCTCCCCCTGTAGGCATAATTACAAATGTGTCTTTACCATTTAACAGGCTTTTAATAATTTCTTCCTGGGGGGGTTTAAATCCATCGAATCCAAAATATTCGTGAAGATGTTTACTAAATTCTGATGGATTATCAGAAGGAGATTTTTTCTTTACAGCAGTTTTTGAACCACCTTTAATTTTTGCTTTTATCGTCGTCATAATATTCTTGCCGGCACAGATTTTAAAAAGTTCACAAAGGTAATTCAATTACAGGCAAAACAGAAACCATTGGGAACGATGCAGTCGGTAAAAAAAATAATTAATTGATTAAGATACACTTTTTTAAATTGATTTTTAACCTTTTGCCTTATCATACAATTAAAGTACGTTTGCACCTGAGTTTTTTTATAAAAATTCCAGCCTACAAAATCCCTAATTATGAATATTAAATCACGTTCTTTCCTGCAAATGTTAATCACTGATTATTAATGCAAAAACCCGACATCGTTACAATAGCTAAAGAAACTATAACCCAGGAAGCTGAGGCTATAGCAGGATTGGTGTCTTACATAAATGATGATTTTAAAAAAATTATTGATCTTATAATAAATTGTAAAGGAAGATTGGTAATAACCGGGATTGGCAAGAGTGCAATTGTTGCACAAAAAATTGTTGCAACACTTAACAGTACCGGGTCTCCTTCTTTATTTATGCATGCTGCAGATGCCATACATGGGGACATGGGAATGATACAGCAGGAAGATGTAGTGATGATAATAAGTAAGAGCGGGGATAGCCCCGAGATAAAAGTGTTAGTTCCTATTGTAAAAAATTTTGGTAATAAGATAATTGCAATGGTTGGGCAAACACAATCATTTTTAGCGAAGCAGGCAGATTTCCTTTTAAATACAACAGTAAGTAAAGAGGCGTGCCCAAATAATTTAGCGCCAACAAGCAGCACTACAGCTCAAATGGTAATGGGTGATGCTATAGCAATTTGCTTAATGAACGCAAGAGGGTTTAGTGTTGATGAATTTGCAAAATTTCACCCGGGAGGAACGTTGGGTAAAAAATTATACCTGAAGGTTTCAGATCTTGCCTTACATAATGAAAAGCCGAATGTAAATGAAAGCAGTTCTTTAAAAGATGTAATAGTAGAAATAACAAAAAAAAGATTAGGTGCTACAGCTGTATTAGAAAATAACGGACATATTGCCGGCATTATAACAGATGGGGATTTACGGCGAATGCTGGAAAAAAATATTCCGTTAGAAAATATCACTGCAAAAGATATAATGTCCATCAACCCAAAAACCATTTCGCAAAACGACCTTGCTGTAGGTGCCCTGGATATTATGAGAAAAAACAATATCAGCCAGCTTTTGGTGGCAAATAATGAAAAATATGCAGGTATTATTCATCTGCACGATTTGGTTAGGGAAGGAATAATTTAACAGGGAAACACTATGAAAAAAAATAATTACGTGGCAATTATGGCGGGGGGAATTGGGAGCCGTTTCTGGCCTATGAGTCGCACAGGGCTTCCAAAACAATTCCTTGACATTTTAAACCATGGCAGAACGCTTATCCAATCAACCTACGACAGGTTTGCACAATTTATTCCGAAAGAAAATATTTATATTGTTACTGCTCAAAAGTATTGCAACATAGTTTCACAACAATTGCCTGACTTAAATCCTGAAAACATTTTATGTGAGCCATCTAGAAAAAATACAGCCCCCTGTGTTGCTTATATCGCTTACAAGCTGCAAAAAATGGATCCAAAAAGTAATTTGATATGTGCCCCTGCTGATCATCTTATTTTAGAAAATACAGCATTTATTAAAGTTAGCCTGGAGGCGCTTGCATTTACTGAAAAACACAATGCTTTATTAACAATGGGTATTAAGCCTTCTCACCCCAATACCGGCTATGGCTACATACAATATGAGCAACAATCAGTAACAGATAACATTTATAAAGTAAAAACTTTTACAGAAAAACCCGACCTGGAACTGGCTAAAACTTTTATTGTAAGCGGGGATTTTTTATGGAACTCGGGGATTTTTGTATGGCGGGCAAAAACAATAATTTCTGCATTTGAAAAGTACCTGCCAGAGATCCACGAGGTTTTTGAAGCAGAAAAAGAGGTCTTTAATACACCCGGAGAAAAAGAGGCTGTAGAAAAAATTTATCCGCAATGTGTAAACATTTCCATTGACTATGGGATTATAGAAAAGGCAGATAATGTTTACGTTATTCCTTCTTCCTTTGGCTGGAGCGATCTTGGAACATGGGGCAGTGCTTATGAAAACCTTGAAAAAGACTTTTTTGAAAACGCCGTAGCCGGAGACAACGTAATGGTGTTTGATGCCTCAAAAAATGTTGTGCATGCAGATAATAAAAAGCTGGTCTTGTTACAGGGGTTGGAAGATTTTATCGTTGTTGATACAAAAGACGTTTTGCTTATCTGTAAAAAAGATAAAGAGCAGCAAATAAAAGAATACCTGGCAGAAGTAAAACGAAATAAAGGGGACAGGTTTTTATAGTATCCATCCCTTACAACTTTAATAAATCATTATTTTTCTTGTTCTAATTTCAACCCGTGTCATTAAAAATAACAGGATTGCCAACGCCTCCTATTATAAGTAAGCTTCCATCAATTGGCCCTACTATTTTTACAGTGATGAGCTCGCTAGCGGTTGAACATAAAGCCATCAACCTGGGACAGGGTTTTCCTGATTATCCAATGAGTGAGGAATTGATCTCATTGGTAAACCAACACATGAAAGCCGGTCATAATCAATATGTACATATGAATGGCTTGCCGGAATTAAGAAGCGTTATTGCTGAAAAAATTTATTATTTATATCAACAGCATATAAATCCGGATACTGAAATTACCATTACACCCGGCGGTACATATGCAATTTATACAGCACTTACTACCGTGTTGCAGCCTGGTGATGAAGTAATTGTTTTTGAGCCGGCTTATGACAGTTATATTCCGAATATTGAGATCAATGGAGCCTTAGCGGTTTTAATTCCTCTTGTTTATCCTGATTATAAAATTAATTGGGAACTGGTAAGAAAAAGTATTACTTCAAAAACAAAAATGATAATGCTTAATTCGCCGCACAATCCAACAGGAAGTGTGTTAGCGAAAGAAGATATTATCGAATTACAAAAGACAGTAGCAGGAACACAAATTCTTATTTTAAGTGATGAAGTATACGAACATTTGATATTTGATGGTATGGAGCATGAAAGCATGTTACGTTATCCTGATCTGCTGGAAAGAAGTTTTGTTTGTTTTTCTTTTGGAAAAGTATACCACTGCACCGGCTGGAAGCTTGGTTATTGTGTGGCACCTGGAGCATTAACAACCGAGTTTAGAAAAGTTCATCAGTTTAATTGTTTTAGTTGCAACTCTCCTATGCAGTTTGCATTAGCTGATTTTTTACAGAATAAGGAATCTTACTTAACGCTTGGCGCTTTTTTACAAAAGAAAAGAGATTATTTATTGCAGCTGATGAAACAGACAAAATTTAAACCTCTGCCTTCCCATGGAAGTTACTTTCAACTATACAGTTACAAGGGAATGAGTGATGAAAGTGAAAAAGATCTTGCCATAAGGCTTACGAAAGATTATGGAGTTGCAACCATTCCCACCTCTGCTTTTTATAAAGATGGTAAAGATGATAAAGTACTGCGGTTTTGCTTTGCAAAAAAAGAAAGTACATTGGAGGAAGCTGTTAACAGGCTGATGAAATTCTGATCCTGGTAAAATAACCAGGTGTGGAAATCTGTTCGCATATTCAAAAAGGAATTCTACCCTTATAAATGTTATAAACCTGAGGCTTGCTGCTTAATTTAGAATGGCTCACGGTGCAAGAATGCACCTTCTTTTATTATTATTAAGAATAATGCTTTTCGTCTTTTTTTTAATTTTATAAACCATATCTATGGCTAATTTCCAGCATTCTTTGTATAGGTTTTAATGCGGCCGATCTTAAATTTTCATCCATAATAATCTGTGGCTCTTCGTATTCCATACACAGGTATAATTTTTCAAGCGTGTTCAATTTCATATAAGGGCAGTCATTGCAGGCACACATATTTTCAGGAGGTGCCGGTATAAATGTTTTGTGCGGCGATTGCTTTTGCATCTGGTGAAGGATACCGGTTTCGGTTGCTACAATATATTCCTGCGCATCATCATTAATAGTATATTTTAGAAGAGAGGTTGTACTGCCTATAAAATCTGCCACTCTTAAAACAGGTTCCTCACATTCAGGATGCGCTATCACCTTTGCTTTAGGATGACGGATCTTTAATTTGGTTATCTTCTCCAGGCTGAATATTTCATGAACGATGCAGGCGCCGTTCCATAAAACCATATCACGCCCTGTTTTCTTTTTTAAATAGGCTCCCAGGTTCTTATCAGGTGCAAAAATTATTTTCTGTTCCGGGGGCAGACTCTCAATTATTTTTTGAGCATTGGAAGAAGTGCAGATGATATCGCTAAGCGCTTTTATACCTGCAGAGCAGTTGATGTAGCTGATAACAATGTGATCGGGATATTTATCCCGGAACTGCTTGAAGAGTGCCGGTGGCGCTGAATCTGCAAGGGAACATCCGGCTTTAAGATCAGGTAATAAAACTTTTTTATGGGGATTAAGGATCTTTGCTGTCTCAGCCATGAAATGCACACCGGCAAATACGATGATATCAGCTTTGGTCTTCTCTGCCTGCTGTGCAAGCCCAAGGCTGTCGCCAATAAAATCTGCAACATCCTGTATATCGGGTTCCTGGTAATAGTGGGCAAGTATGATGGCATTTTTTTCTTTTTTTAATCTTTCAATTTCTGCAAAGAGGTCCAAGTTAACATCAATATCAATATCCAAAAAACCTTTTTGTTCAATATTTTTTTTTGCCATCTCAATGTGTATATCAACCATAGTATTAGTTTTAATACATTATTTATATAATAGCTTATTACTATTAAGGATGTGGATTTGTTAAAAGAAAAAATTATCTATCTGATGCAAAATTAAAACTTACATCTTATCCACCCTCCTCCACAAATAATTAACATGATATTTAACAACGGCGGTATAAATATGAGTGTTTTTATAAACATACGTGGATTAAAAATTATGAGGATAAGAATATTGATCAATTATAAAATAATAATGTGAATGCAGTAAAGGGAAAATGTTGGTTAAAATTATTTTTAGAGAAAAAGCAGCCTTGTTAAGAAAGCAATCTTTTGTTATTAAGGATTCTTTTTTAAAAAATCACGCTTTTCAACACGATATAGTATTTCTCCCCATAGCATTGTTAGCAGAAAAAATTGGAAGATTGATTTTTGATTCTTCCCCCTTATCCAAATCAAGGTAAACAAGGGTGCAGACGATTTGTTGCTATCTTTTTTTAGACTATTTTTGCCGCCTTATTTAAACAAAGTACAGAATATTTATGTCCATCATTCAAACCATACGTGATAAAGGAGCAGCTATTGTAATTGGTGTAATTGCCGTAAGCCTTATCGGATTTTTATTAATGGATGCAAACCCGGGCGGCGGCGGGTTATTTGGCGGCGGACAATCAAAAACGATTGGGGTAGTAAATGGGGAAGATATGGAAATAGACGATTTTAATGCCAGGGTGAAGGATGCCGAAGCTCAATATCCAACCACAAACGAAGGTGTAACACAGCAAATAAGACAGAGCGTTTGGGACCAGATGGTAGCCGAAAGAGTTGTTGGATCTGAATTCGACAAGCTTGGGCTTGTATTTACCCCTAAGGAAATGAGTTTTACTATGTTTAGTGAAGATGCCCCGCAACAATTAAAGCAGGCATTTACTAACCCGGAAACAGGGCAATATGATATTGCAAAGGCACAGCAATGGTGGGCAGAAACAAGAAGGAAAAAAAATGACACCATACGCCAGGCTATTAATTCACAGGTAATAGAACCCATGCGCCTGAATAGCCTGTACACAAAATATACTTCTATGATTGCCGCCAGTATGTATACCCCGGCGTGGATGGCAGCTAAGGAAAACGAAGAGGATAATTTTTATGCAAATATTTCATACGTAGCAATACCATACAATATTATAAGCGACAGTGTTGTAAATGTTACTGATGATGATATTGAAGATTATCTTGAAAAAAACAAAGCAAAATATAAGCAGGAAGCCGGTAGAATGATCTCGTATGTTACATTCAGCGGAGCACCCAGTGCCAAGGACAGCGCCCAAATAAAAAATACAATTGAAACTTTAAAGCCTCAATTCGCAGCAGATACAAATGCGAAGGCATTCCTGGCAAGAAACACATCAGCCATAAATTTCTTTGACGGCCATGTTTTACAATCAAAGATGCAAATACCCAATAAAGATTCCATTATTAACCTACCTGACGGGAAGGTTTTTGGCCCCTACCTGGATGCAGGGAATTATGTAGTGGCAAAAAAGCTTTCTGCAAAGGTGTTGCCTGATAGCATAAAATGCAGGCATATATTATTAGGAACAATAAACCCCCAAACACAGGCACCTGTTATGCCGGATAGTATTGCTAAGCAAAAGGCTGATAGTATTGCAAGGGCCATAAAGTCCGGGGCAGATTTTAACCTGTTACAACAAAAATATTCTACTGACGAAGAAGCGAAAAAAACCGGCGGTGAAATGACATTTGACCTAACCACAATACAAAGCGAAGGGTTTGCAAAAGAATTTGGTGATTTTTTACTGAATGAAAAAGGAGAAACAAAAAAGGTTGTAAATACACAGTTTGGATGGCATTATATAGAAATATTGGAAAAGAAAAATCCGGAGCAGGCGTATAAAATAGCGTATTTAGCTAAAGAAATCATTCCCAGCGAGGAAACTTTTAATGCCGCAAATGCAGCCGCTACCAAACTTTCAGGCCAGGCAAGAGATATAAAATCCTTTAATCAGTATATAAAACAAAACGGTTTAGCCAAAGTCGATGTTCCTGCACTGGTAAAAGAAAACGATGCCCATCTGGGAGGTTTGCAGGATGCCCGTGCTGTTGTAAAATGGGCATACGACGCAAATGAAGGTGAGGTTTCAGAACCCTTTAATATAGGCAGCCAGTTTGTAGTTGCTGTTGTTACTAAAAAAGTAAAAGAAGGGTTGCCGGATGCCGGTACCGCAAGGCCTTTAGTTGAGTCGCTCATCCGCAATAAAAAGAAGGCCGGCGAAATAATAAAAAAACTCGGAAAAAACCCTACACTGGAATCAGCAGCAGCAGCATATCAAAAGCAGGTACTATCAACAGGAGCAGATTCTACACTAACCTTGAATGCTGTTATTATTAATGGTGTGGGTAATGAGCCAAAAGTTGCCGGTGCTGCCTTTAATAAAGATTTCCAGGCAAAGGCTTCGCCACCAATTCCGGGTAATACAGGTGTATTTTTAATTAAAGTAAACAACATAAATTCAAAGCCACCATCTCCGGCCGCCATTGTTCGGCAACAGCAAAACATGAAGACAAGCCAGGCAATGCAATCTTCTCTGGGTAAATCTTTTGAAGCATTAAAGAAGGTTGCTGATATAAAAGATAATAGAAGTAAGTTTTTTTAAGGCGTTTAATTATACACTTAAGTAGGTGCTTTAGCTTTGTTTCCTGGTAGACAAGGGCATTGTTTATTTATTAGGCTCATGCTATGTATATGAAGAATAGCGGGGTAAAAAACCCTTCCCAATAATCAGGATATAAAATTTATATCTTATCGTTTATTTATTATTTTCACAAAACAATCATCCCTTAACGCTGCTATATGAATCAATTACAATCTCTTGATTACATAGTATTCTTTATATATTTTATTGCAGTATCCGGATATGGCTACTGGGTATATCACAGGAAGATGTATCACCAAAAGAGAGCGGGTGAAATGAATTCCAAAGATTTTTTTATTGCCGAAGGTTCACTTACGTGGTGGGCAATCGGAGCTTCATTGATTGCATCAAATATTTCCGCAGAGCATTTTATTGGCATGTCAGGTTCGGGGTTTGCGTTGGGACTTGCCATATCATCGTACGAGTGGATGGCAGCGGCAACATTGATAATTGTTGCCATCTTCTTCATTCCCATTTACCTGAAGAACAAAATTTTTACAATGCCTCAATTTTTAGCGCAGCGATATAATGACACTGTTGCTACGCTGATGGCCATATTTTGGTTATTGGTTTATGTATTCGTTAATCTTACATCTATCATTTATCTGGGTGCCCTTGCAATCAATTCTATTTCAGGCATCAGCTTTTTTTGGTGCATGGTTGGTCTGGGTATATTTTCAATAGTTGTTACACTCGGTGGAATGAAAGTAATTGGATATACTGATGTAATTCAGGTACTGGTACTGATCCTGGGAGGTTTAATAACCTGCTATCTTGCATTAACACTGGTATCAGAAAAGTTTGGCTATGGCGGTGATATCTTAAAAGGATTAAGTGTAATTAAGGATAAGGCCCCATCACACTTTCACATGATCTTTGATAAATCAAATCCTTATTACACCGATCTTCCGGGCTTGTCAGTATTAATTGGTGGTATGTGGATCAACAACCTTAATTATTGGGGATGCAATCAATATATAACACAACGGGCATTAGGCGCTGACCTTAACACGGCACGCAAAGGAATTCTTTTCGCGGCATTTTTAAAGTTGCTTATACCGCTTATTGTTGTTATTCCCGGAATTACAATGTATGTAATGTATCAAAACGGAATGTTCCAGGCAGAGATGACAGATGTAAACGGTGTTATTAAACCCGACCACTCATATCCTACCCTTATGAATCTTTTGCCAAATGGTTTAAAAGGTGTAGCATTTGCAGCGCTTACTGCAGCTATTGTAGCTTCGCTTGCCGGTAAAGCAAACAGCATATCCACCATTTTTTCTCTTGACATTTATAAAAAATTCTTCAACAAAAACGCAACAGAAAAAAAGCTGGTTCGCACAGGCCGTATTACGGTGATTATTGCAATGCTGCTTGCGTGTATTGTAGCACCGGCATTACGCAATCTGGATCAGGCGTACCAGTTTATACAGGAATATGTGGGCTTTATTTCCCCTGGTGTGCTGTCAATTTTCCTGTTAGGTTTTTTCTGGAAGCGAACAACCTCTGCCGCTGCCCTTACTTCTGCAATTCTTACCATACCACTATCTACCGTTTTAAAATTTCTTCCTGGATGGACGAACGGCTGGTTTCCAGACTATCCTTTCATGGATCGAATGACCCTCGTTTTTATTATTCTTATGGCGTTAATGGTTGTAATGAGCCTTGCTGACCGTAGCCGTAAAGATGCACATAAAGCTTTAATTATTGATACATCCATGTTCAAAACTTCCCCAGGATTTATTGTTGGGTCAGCTATTATTATTGGCATACTTACGGCGCTGTACACGGTATTTTATTAAACCCATTAAGGTTGGAATTTATTTTAGGTGAATCGATATGAAAGAAGAAAGGATAAAAGCAAAAAAAATATTTTTGGCAATCGGAGCTTTAACAGGATGGCTGGCTATTCTTCTTCAGCTTTATCTTATTATTCTTAATAGGGTAGCATCAGTGCCCGAAACCATCATCAGGTTTTTTAGTTTTTATACTATACTTACCAATATTCTTGTTGCTGTGTTTTTTACAGTTCTTTTATTAAAACTAAATTCGCTTTGGGGAAGATTTTTTTCACAGCCACATATAGCAACGGCAATAGCCCTATACATTACAATTGTGGGAATAGTATACAATGTAATACTGAGATTTTTATGGCAACCGCAAGGATTACAGTGGATAGTTGATGAATTACTACACACCGTTATTCCGCTTTTCTTTATTTTTTACTGGTTAATATTTGCACGGAAAGATGGATTGCAATGGAAAAATATTTTTTATTGGTTGATATACCCATTTGTATATATAATATGGATTTTAATTCGCGGAGCATTTTCCGGGTTTTATCCTTACCCATTTATTAACGTTACCACCCTTGGATATAGTAAAGTACTTTTAAACAGCCTTGGTTTATTTTGTGTGTTTCTGTTAGGATCAGTTTTGTTTATGGCAACAGCAAAAATTATAAGCAGGAAACAGAAAGCTAATACCTGAAACAATGATAATTTCAATTTTTAATACTGATTAATATGAAAAAAACTTCAGTGCTACTTAGCTTATTTCTTTTTATTATCACAAATTGCTTTGCACAAAAACGGGTTGCAAATAAGTCGGAAATTGATTATGTAAATCCACTTATAGGAACTGCAGCTACAGGCTTTGCAAAAGGGCTGGATGGAGGCGGTACCATGCCCAGTGTAGGACCTCCGTTTGCAATGACCAATTTTGTAGCGCAAACCGGTGAAAACTTTATGAGCCGGATGAATTATTTTTATGAAGATAGCAGCATCATCGGCTTTTTGGCTTCGCACCAACCTACGGTGTGGATGGGTGATTATGGATATGTTTCTGTAATGCCACAAACAGGGGATCTTAAAGTATTACCCAAAGAACGTGCATTATACTTCGATCATGCAAACGAAGTTTCAACCCCCTATTATTATTCAGTTCTGTTAAACTCCGCAAACAATCAAAACATAAAAGCAGAAATTGCATCTACCTCCCGATGTGGCATTTTTCAATTCACATTTCCTTCTTCGCAGGCTGCACATCTAATTATACAGGGAATAAATTTAAATCCTGAATTAAAACATTGGGCAAATGATTATTCCGAAAGGATTAAAAAACTAAGGGGTTATGTAAAGGTTAACAAAGCTAAAAATGAAATAACAGGATATAATCCTGACAGGCAATCTGCGCAAATAAGTCCGGACCTTCCAAACTTTAAAGGATATTTTGTTATACAGTTTGATAAGCCATTCAAATCATTCGGCACCTGGGATAATGATAAAATAAATGCAACATCAGTTGAGCAATATGGAACAAGGTCGGGGGCATACATCAGCTTTGCAACAGCTAAAGATGAAAAAGTACAGGTGCGGATCGGAACATCCTTCATCAGCATTGAACAGGCACGAAAAAATATGGCCATAGAATTAGGCGGTAAAAAATTTAATGATATTGTTCAATCAACGCGTAAAGAGTGGCAGAAGAATTTAAGCCGTATTAAAATAAACGGTGTAACGGAAGATCAAAAACATATTTTTTACACAGCCATGTTTCATACAATGCAGTTCCCCCGGGAGATGGATGAGTATGGAAAGTATTACAGCGCATTCGACGATAAAATTCATAACGGCATTTCATATAATGATTTTTCATTGTGGGATACTTTCAGGGCACTGCATCCCTTATTACTATTCACTCAACCGGAACGGATTAATCCAATGATAACCGCCATGCTTCAAATGTATAAGGAAGGTGGCAGGTTACCTATGTGGCCCAATCCTGCGGAAACAAATATTATGATCGGCACTCATGCTGACCCCGTTATTGCTGATGCATATATAAAAGGGTTTCGTGGCTATGATGTAAAACTTGCTTACGAAGCAATGATGAAAGATGCATTGGTTCCCCCTGATAACGATACCATTTTGCGATATGCTGACAGGGATTTGTGGACAGGCTATGAAGCACAGGCAGGCTTAACTTATTTTAAAAAACTTGGTTATGTGCCGGTAGATAAAACAGCTGAATCAGTTTCACGAACAATAGAATATTCGGTAGATGATTATACAATTGCACAGGTGGCCAAAGCGATGGGAAGAACAAATGATTATAACCAGTTAATGAGACTTAGTAAAAATTACAAGAATCTATATGATAATAAAACAGGTTTTATGCTTCCCAGGAAAGCGAATGGAGAATGGGATGAAAAAAACGAAAAGGGGCAATGGGAAGGCTTTACCGAGGGTGATCAATGGACATATGCTTTTGGCGCCATGCACGATGCACCCGGAATGATAGAGATGATGGGAGGAAAGGAAAAGTTTGCAACCAAACTTGACTCTAATTTTACATTCAAACATTATCGGCACGACAATGAACCCGGGCATCATTACATATACCTTTATGATTATTGCGGACAACCGTGGAAAACCCAGGAACTGGTAAGAAAGCACACGGCTGAAAATTTCAGAAACCAGCCTATTGGAATTAATGGAAATGAAGATTGCGGACAAATGGCAGCCTGGTATATTTTTGGTGTGATGGGATTTTATCCTGTTGCGCCTGCATCGGGGGAATATGCGATAGGGGCTCCTCAATTTCCTGAATTAACACTTCAGTTTATTGCTAATGGAAAACCCCGCAGTTTTCAAATTGTTGCAAAAGATATTTCCGAAGAAAATAAATATATTCAAAAGGTTACGTTGGATGGGAAAGCTTTAAATAAGCCTTTTATCACGCATCAACAAATTATTAATGGCAGTAAGTTGGTTTTTGAAATGGTTGCAAAGCCAAACTATAACTGGAAGTAAAATTTGGCCTGAACG
The DNA here is from genome assembly GCA_002050465.1 of Chitinophagales bacterium 65-1. GTDB lineage: Bacteria > Bacteroidota > Bacteroidia > Chitinophagales > Chitinophagaceae > Ginsengibacter. The sequence goes on along the minus strand of MWYX01000060.1, from coordinate 3,329 downwards.
CCGAAGGCGGTCTGAACATTTGCATACACATCTCTTTTTAGCCAAACTATGATTGTAAATAGTGGTAAAAAAAATGGTATAAAAAAAGAGGTTGCGTTTAAGACAACCTCTTACTAAAATATCAATGTTCTTAATAACTGGGATTCTGTGTTAAATATCCAGGCAAATTTGAAGCCGCATCAATTGCAGTTTGCGGAATAGGAAAGAGCCTTTTCTGCTTATCAGTATTTGTTTTTTCAGTCCATGTTCCTTCATACTTTCCAAAACGAATCATATCTGTACGTCGTACCATTTCCCAATAAAGCTCAAAACCTCTTTCCCGAAATAAAAGATCGAGGGACATAGAAGTTAATGGCGGCGGCGGTTTGGTAGCAGTTCTGGAAGCCCTTACAATATTTACATCAGCCAAAGCTCCGGCTGCATCACCTTTTCTAAGCTTTGCTTCGGCACGCATTAAATAAATATCTGCCAGGCGGAGAATAACGATATCATGTTCTGCTTTATTTCTTCCTGTTTCAGAAGTTTTGCTGAACTCATATTTTGAAACCCTGTATCCGGTGCTGTAATTACTTCCGGGAATAGTATAATCAACTTGCTCCGTAAAATCAACAGGTAAAGCAGGTCTGTTCCTGGAAACATTAAAAAGCTTGGTTATTTTTAAATTTCCATTGGCACATTTTACCGCAGATCTAAGCATACCATATTGTTGTCCTCTTAAAATTCCCCGGTCAATATTATAATTAGCTGCCGGCAAACATGAATCCGCGGGAATGATTAAATTCTTTTTATAAAATCGTGGGTCTGCAGCTGCAGGGTCTACGGGTGAATATGCATTTACCCAGGTACGGTAAAAATCAGGTGTAATGGCTGCACCATCTGTTCCATTGGCGGTAGGCCAGGCAGCTAAAGGATATTGGTCTCCGGATAAAGAAAAATATGCCATTCTATTATGGCTGGTAACAAGATCAGCCCGTTGGTCAACCGCAAAAATTATTTCTTTATTGGTGTGATTATTATCATTGAAAATTGAGAAATAATCAGGAACCAAAGCATATTGTCCCGAGGCAATGATCTTATCACTGTACTCAATCACCTTATCCATATCCTCATTCTTGAACGTGAAAGATGGGGCATACACATCCCTGTAAACAGCAGCATTTAAATAGAGGCGAACCAATAAACCCTGTACAGCGGCTTTGGTAAGCCTTCCAGGCCCTGTAGTATTATCCAAAAGTGGCTCTACGGCAAGTAATTCAGATTTAATATATGCAATCGCCTCCTCTCCTCTTAAAATTTTAGAGGTTTCTGTCGGAACTTCTTTAACGAAGATCAAACCAAATAGATCCAATGTAAGTAAAGAATAATAAGCTCTCATACCCCGGGCTTCAGCCAGAAATGTCTTTGCATTTGGATCTGTATTTTCAGGAAGTGCATTGATAGCCGTAACAGCCCTTGACAAACCTGTTAATATATGAGTCCAGGTACTTCTTATATTAGCATCTGAACTTATTGTTTCGTGTTTATGCATTTGAACATAAATGCCATTGTCACCCCAATCAGTTCCACCGCGGAATGGCAAAATAGCTTCATCAGTAGAAATTTCCTGAAGGTCAAAATAGGTGGTATGCAAAAAGACATCTTCCAGCTTTGCATAAATAGGCGCTGTTATTCCTTCGGCCTGTTGCTTAGCTGTAAGCCCTGCAACTGAAGATTCATCAAGAACTTCTTCCTTTAATTTTGTACAACTGTTCGTTATTGCAATAGTTACAATAACCAGCAGCATACTTATTATTTTCTTTACCATTTTTTAATATTTTAAAATGAAAAATTTAAACCGAGAATGATAGATCTTGATTTTGGATAACTCAAATAATCAATACCATAGGAAGAAACACCCTGAATATTTCTCTCAATATTTACTTCCGGATCATACCCCGTATAGTTAGTGATCACAAAAAGATTTTGACCGGTAATAGATAACCGCACAGCAGAAACCCATTTGTTTATTCCTAAATTTTTTGTGTTAAAATTATAACCAAGTGAAACATTGTTCAATCGCAGGTAAGCGCCATCTTTAAGATATCGTGAAGTTACGGGGGTTGCATTATTTAATGACTCTTGTGGATCGGCTATGGCTTCCCTAGTAGCATTCACATTTTTGGCGAGCCTTAATTTTGAGAAGCTAACATTTTGCGTATAATCATAAATTTTATTTCCTGATACGCCATTAAAATTAATGCTAAGGTCAATACCTTTGTAAGCCGTGCTGCCGTAAAAACTATAAATAATATCCGGTAAAGCTGTTCCTGCTGCTATTCTATCGTTATCATTAATGATATTGTTCCCATCAAGATCGCGGTAAATACTTAAGCCATTAGCATCAATGCCAGTAAATTCTTTTAAGTAGAATGTTCCTATAGGTTGCCCATTTACATATCCATTGATGGTAGATGATGTTATACCAGCACCGGATACTGAACCGGCAGGTATTATAGAGTAAGGAGATTTTTCCACTTTATTTTTCAAATAGGTAACATTACCACCAATATTATAAGTAATACCATGTTGTGATCTATGCCTGTAATCCAATTCAAATTCTACACCTTTATTTGTTATGGTCATATCCTCTACATTACTCCATACCTCTGATGCAGGCTGCACAGGATCAGCAGGAATTACCTGGAGAAGAATGTTATTGGAAACTTTTCTGAAAAGATCTATAGTGCCGGTTAAAGCGCCATTCCATAAACCAAAATCCAAGCCCAGGTCAGTTTGTTCAGATGACTCCCATTGAATATTAGGATTTGCTAACCTTGAATAGGTAGTGCCCGCAGGATAAGTACCTGTTGGATAAAGCGGATAACTTGCAGAGGCTAGTGTGCTAAATAATGCCTGTGTAATTTTTGGAGGAATTTCCTGGTTACCGGTTATACCCCATCCGGCCCTGAGTTTCAAATTATTAAAAGCTGAATTTTTCATGAATTCCTCATCAGAGATTTTCCAGCCTAAGGAGAAAGATGGGAAATATCCGTATTTATTATTTTCGCCAAATTTAGATGATCCATCTGCCCTGAAATTAGCCGTAAACAAATATTTATTATTGTATTGATAAATTACTCTTCCAAAAAATGATTGCAGTTCATTAATAAAAGCAAAGCCACCGGGGCGGTTATTTGTTAAGTCTAAAAGCTGCCCAACACCGGGATTATAAATTGGGTCTACTCCGCCAATCACAAAGTTGTTGATGCTGTTTTTTCTTTGCTGCACAAATATCTTTTGATATGAATGCCCGGCCAATGCCGATACATTATGATGCGTTGTATTAAAGG
>MWYX01000048.1 GCA_002050465.1 Chitinophagales bacterium 65-1 | reverse complement strand
GAATACGATGCTGCGGTACACTCCAGGCCAGAAGACACCATCATTCAAAACTGTTTTCCGTTTTCACAACCAGGATATCCTGCAACATGCCGAGCAGTGCAATGGATCAGGCGATTGCCGCAAAACAGAATTGTCTGGAGGAACAATGTGCCCTTCATTCATGGCTACACGAAATGAAAAAGATACAACAAGAGCAAGGGCCAACATACTGCGTGAGTTTTTAACTAACTCCGAAAAAATGAATCGTTTTGATCATGAAGAAATTTTAGATGTGATGGACCTGTGCCTGAGCTGCAAAGGCTGTAAATCAGAATGTCCATCCAATGTAGATGTGGCAAAACTGAAAGCGGAATTTTTACAGCATTATTATGATGCCAATGGTGTCCCCTTCCGCAGCAGGCTCATTGGTAATTTCAGTAACTCAGCAAAGCTCGGATCAAAATTTCCCGGCCTCTATAATTTTATGATGACTGCTCCCGGCATCAGTGATCTTATAAAAAGGTCTTCAGGATTTGCAATAAAGCGTAGTATGCCTACGATGTATAAGACGACGTTGAGGAAATGGTGGAAAAGACATAAGGCAGAGCTGCAAGCTGCAATCTACAAGCAGCAAGCAAAGAAGGTACACCCGAGGGATGGGGCTAACTACAAACCACAAACCTGCCTACCGGACAGGCAGGCTACTAACTACAAACTATATCTTTTCTGCGATGAGTTTACGAATTTTAATGATACTGAGATAGGAATAAAAGCAATTTTATTATTGGAGAAATTGGGTTACGAAGTAATTATACCGGACCATGAAGAAAGCGGGAGGGCCTGGCTTTCAAAGGGATTATTGCGAAAGGCAAAAAAGATCGCTAACAAAAATATTGGTTTATTAAGTCCGCTTATAAACGCAAATACGCCATTAATTGGTATTGAGCCTTCGGCCATTCTTACATTTCGTGATGAGTATATTGACCTTGCAGATGATGATAAATTTGAAGATGCTCAAAAATTAGCAGCCAATATTTTTATGATAGATGAATTTATTGCCGCGGAAATGGATAAAGGAAATATCACTAAAGAACAATTCAACAAAGAAAAAAGAAATATACAACTGCACGGTCATTGCCAGCAAAAAGCATTGTCATCTGTTCTACATTCCAAAAAAATATTATCGCTGCCTGAAAATTATAGTGTTGATGTGATCCCTTCCGGTTGTTGTGGTATGGCGGGTTCATTTGGTTATGAAAAAGAGCATTATGAATTATCAATGAAGATCGGGGAACTTGTTTTATTTCCCGCTGTCCGCAACCATGCTGATAGTATCATCGCTGCTGCAGGAACCAGTTGTCGTCACCAGGTAAAAGATGGCACCGGTAGAAAGGCTTTGCACCCGGTGGAGGTTTTGTGGGAGGCGCTGGTATAGTAAAGCGAATGAATTACTTTATCACCTTGTAATACCACATCATCAATAATACATAGTTCGACAACCCTTCGCCGGGCTCAGGGTGAAAAACAGTAGTTCAGGAACACACAGCAGTTCATTAACAAATAAAAGTTTGTCAGGCTGAGCCCGGCGAAGACTTGATGAGGAACGAATCTAAGTTGATGTATAGCCCCCAGTTCTATTTTATAAAATTCTCATACATACTGTTCACAGTTTTACTCATCACCAGGTTGAAGCCGTCTTTGTATAAAGGGTTACTGCCATTTGTTATCACTACTATCCCAAATTTTTCTTTTGGGTTAAAGAACATAGCGCTGTAAAGGCCATACGCCGAGCCCGTGTGGCCGGTCATTACTTTACCGGGTATAAGATTTTCGACATTGGTTAACGCCAAACCATAACCTTCCTGTTCGGCAATTTTTGTTTGCATAGTTTTTGAACTTTTTTTCGAGATGATCCTAACGCCATTGTATTTGCCTTTGTTCATATGCATCATCATATATTTTGCAAGGTCTGCAGCAGATATTTTAATACCGCCCGTTGGTGAAAAAATGGGGGTACTATAACCCATTACATAATTCCGGAGCTGTTCCCTTCTTGAAGCGTAAGCCCCGGGTGATGATATAAATTTTTTAGTAGAATCGTATTCATACAGGGTTACAAACAGGCCTGCATCCAAAGAGTCAACATTATACCCGCCATACAATTGCAGCGGATCTAACACGTGCCGTTTTACATAATTATCAAAACGTTCACCCGATATTTTTTCTATAACAGTGCCCACCATATTGTAATTCAGGTTACAGTACCGGTACCCTTTGCCAGGCTCATAGTCGCTGTAGCATTTAGTCCAGTCAGCGCCTTTAGCCGGATTGATAACATCAAGATTAAAATATCCCTGGCTGTCGTTTATACTTGATGTATGAGACATTACCATCCTTAGTGTAATAACCGTTTCAGGATATTTAGGATTTCGTATTGTAAAACCTATCAACTTACTGAAGTCATCATTAAGAGATATTTTTCCTGCTTCAACAAGCTGCATAACAGATGTTGCTGAAAAAGATTTTGATATAGATGCTATCCTGAAAATATCTTTATTGGTAAGGGGTATATTGCCGGCAATATCTTTTAATCCAAAAGAATTATTATAGATAATCTTTTCTTTTTTTACCACAGCTACTGAAAGGCCAATAACATCCAGCTCTTTCATAATGTTCTTTATATCGGCCTCTGCCTTATCAGTCTGACCAAAAGTTTGTCCGTAAAATGGAATAATGAGAATAGCCGATACGAGATATTTTAAAAATAAAGGTTTTGCCATAGTGTATAGTGGGTTGATATGGTTATAGAAAAGGAAAGCAGCTGCTCCACAAAATAAGAAATGTTAGGTATGATACAAGCCAATTCAAGGACATAGGTAATAAAAAATGCCACCTTAACCAAGCAGCCTTTACTATTCATTAAAAATAATTTATTCTTTTACGTGATTTCCATAAGCATCCAACTCTACAATTTCATAGCCAAGCTTTTGAATACATTAAAAAAGATTAATAAAATTTGCTTTAAATGATTTTATCTTGTAAACCATTTACCAAACTGAAAATATTTTATTATGAAAGAATATTTAGTTGAATTTACCGGCACCTTTTTTTTAGTACTGGGTGCTGCGATGTATGGCGCTGTGGGTGCAACACTTTGCTTAATGGTTATGATATATGCAGGGGCACATATTTCAGGTGCACATTTTAACCCCGCGGTAACCCTGGCAATGATGATACGTGGTAAGGCAACCATAAATTCGGCAATTCCTTATTGGGCATCTCAATTTGCAGGTGGCATTGCAGCGGCAGTTATTGCCTGTTATTTATTTGGCAGAGAAGGAACAGGTGATTGTGTAATTGCAGATGATGGAATTATAAAAGCATTGGCAGCAGAAATAATTGCAACATTCGCATTGGTATATGTTATTTTAAATGTGGCCACAACCAAAGGCACAAAAGGAAATAGTTTTTATGGAATTGCCATTGCCGGAACTGTACTGGCTATGGCTTTAACCATTGGCAGCTTTTCGGGCGGGGCATTTAATCCTGCAGTAGGTGTTGCCTTAGCGGTTCAAAAAACTTTTTGCTGGCAGCAGATATGGATATATTTTGTTGGCCCCCTGGCCGGTGGTGCACTTGCTGCAATATTATTTAATTACATAAATGAAGATGATAAGCCAACTCCGCCAATTCCGGATGCAGGGAAAGAAAGGTGAAAGGTGAAACGTCAAATATGAAAACGTCAAACGTCAAACGTGAAACGTAAAACACGATGCTGTAACATTCCTAATTTTTAAAACATGATATTAGTTACAGGAGGCTCGGGGCTGGTAGGTTCAGCATTAATTTCTCAACTTCTTGCACAGGGAAATGTAGTTTGCGCAACTTATAATAATACTCCGCTATCTATCTGTAATCCAAAACTTGTTTCTGTAAAATGTGATATACTGGATACTATAGAATTGGAAGAAGCGATGCAGGGGGTAACCCAATTGTATCATTGTGCTGCAATGGTTTCGTTCCAAAAAAAAGATAAAGAACAATTATTTAAAATAAATATTGAAGGAACCGCAAATGTTGTTAATGCAGCCGTGGATGCCGGGGTAAAAAAAATGGTTCATGTAAGCTCAGTCTCGGCATTGGGAAGAATAAGAGAAGATGAAAAGGTTACTGAAGAAATGGCCTGGACGGAAGAAAGCAGTAACAGCATTTACGGCAAATCAAAATATTTGGGAGAGATGGAAGTATGGCGGGGGATAGGTGAAGGTCTGGAAGCGGTTATTGTAAATCCATCATTAATATTGGGCAGCGGCGACTGGAATAAAGGTTCCTCAGAAATTTTTAAATCGGCTTATTACGAATTTCCCTGGTACAGTGAAGGTGTTACAGGTGTTGTAGATGTAAATGATGTTGTACGGGCAATGATCCTGTTAATGAATAGTGAAATAAAAAATGAGAAATTTATTTTAAACGCTGAAAATTTATCTTACAAGGAAATTTTTACAGGTATGGCAAATTGCTTTGGAAAAAAGCCACCCTACAAAAAAGTTACACCCTTAATAGTAGCTATGGTTTGGAGATGGGAATCAATTAAATCAATGTTTACAGGTAAAGATGCGATGGTAACTAAAGAAACAGCAGTAACAGCACTGGCTACCGTTTACTTTGATAACACTAAATTTTTAAAGGCAATGCCCGGCTTCAATTTTACACCGGTTAATGAAACAATAAAAAATACCTGTGCAACTTTACTGCAAAGAAATCATCTATAAGAACAGAAAACATATCCAATGAAGCAACCACTTATTCTTTTTTTATCTTTATTTTTTTCAACACACATCTTTTCGCAATCTACCTATACCGTTACAGGAAAAGTAATTGATAAGAATACAAAGGCGCCTTTGCAGGGTGCATCTGTATTTGCCCAAAATACCACATTTGGTGTGGCAACAGATGCGGAAGGAAACTTTCAATTAAAACTACCTAGTGGCGGTTACGAGCTTGTTATAACCTACACAGGATATGAAAATGAAAGTATGCGGATCAGCAGTACAATGGCTGACGATAAAAATTTAGTGATTGAAGTAGTACCAAAAGAAAAATTTTTGCAGGAGGTTTCCGTTGTTTCATCTAATGAAGTAAAAGATGGGTGGCAGAAGTATGGTGATTTCTTTACTGAAAATTTTATTGGCAAAAGTGAATTCAGCCGGCAAACATTTATTAAAAACCCCGAGGTATTAAAATTCTACTTCAGTAAAAAAAGAAACCGCTTGAAAGTTTTGGCTAGTGAACCTTTGCTGGTGGAAAATTTTGCATTGGGGTATAATATAAAATTTGCGATAGATTCTTTTACTTATGAATATGATAATAATACAGCACAGTTTATAGGCTATCCTTTATTTGAAGAAATGCCGGGCACTGCGGAAAAAGGAATTACATGGCAACAGAACAGGGATAAAGCCTATAAAGGTTCTTTACTACACTTTATGCGAAGCCTTTACAATAAGAGTTTAGCAGAAGAAGGTATGGAAGTGCAGTTCCTTGTAAAAAATAATGAAGAAGAAAAAACCATCCGGTTAAAGAATCCTTACCTGGCAGTAAACTATTTAAAAGACGACAGTACCAACACTGTTGAGTTCAGGCCCAATCAACCGGATATGATAGTGATTTATACAAAAGCCAAACCTGAACAGGCATACCTGGATTTTGATCCGAAAGCAAAAAAAGATTTCCAGGTTTCAACAGTAAGTGTTGCTAAAGGAGAAACGATAGTAATTGAAGAGAACGGGTATTTTTTTGAACAAACTGATATTACTACAAATGGCTATTGGGGTTTTGTAAAGGTAGCAGACATGTTGCCCTATGATTACAGGCAACAATAATTATTTATCTTCTTTGCCCAGGTCCTTCACCTTCTCCCAGATCTCGGGTAAACGTTTCAACAATACAAGTTCTTTTCGTTTGTTATAAAATTCTTCAATAGGTGTACCCCAATACGTTTTATTGCCATCAATACTTTTTGTAATACCTGCCTGCCCCATTACCACAGCATTCTCTCCAATGGTAATCGTTTTATTAACACCCACCTGTCCCCATAACGTAACCCCATCAGCCAATTTAGTGGCGCCTGCAATACCAACCTGCGCAGCTATGATACAATTTCTTCCCACAATAACTTCATGGCCAAGATGAACAAGATTATCCAGCTTTGATCCCTGCCCTATTTTTGTATCACTACTTACACCACGGTCAATTGTACAATTGGCGCCAATTTCCACATCATCTTCAATTACAACCCTGCCACAGCTCTGCATTTTTTTAAACCAGGTATCCCTGTTCTTTTTAGTATTAAAATAAAATGCATCACTGCCTATTACTGCACCGGCGTGAATAACCACATTGTTGCCTATGAGGCAATTATCATATAAGCAAACATTGGGATGAATAATACAATTATTGCCTATAGATACATTATTACCTACAAAAACATTTGGCATTACCACCGTACCATGTCCAATAACAGCGGTATCACTTACCATTTTTACCGGCGGAACAAATGGATTAAAATGAGCTACAATTTTTGAATAGGCTTCAAACGGTTCTTCTACAACCAGCAACGTTTTTCCTGCAGGCGCTTCTGCTTTTGTATTTATAATAATAAAGCCTGCTGCACTGTTTAAACAAGTACTGTAATACTTTGGATGATCAACAAAAACAATGTCACCCTCTTCAACAGAATGTATTTCATTAATGCCTGTTACCTGTGAATTTTCATTACCGATCAGTTCAGCATTAATTAATGAAGCGATCCATTTTACTGAAACAGGTGCAGGAAGTTTCATGTTGTATTTTTTACTCTGCCAAAGGTACTGGTTTGAAAAACTAAGTATGTTATCAATCTTTCTGAAAAAAGAAGAAAAATTTATTGACCGGAGATTGTTGAAAGAAATCACTTTCCTTAAAGAACCTGAGGCAGCATGATACACAACCATTAAATAATTTTCTATGATACCCAACCCGATGTTTTCTCTATAACGCCCTGTTCATGCAGGTTTCAGAGACAACTAAAACAGGTGCGATCTCTAACAATAATATTTTATAAAAAACAACTACTTAAAAATGAAAAATTGCAGCAGTATACACTCATCCTTATCCACAACAAAAAATAAAATGTTGATAAAAAAAGTTGCAAAAAATTTTCGTGATAGAAAAAATTATTTTTAATATTGTGTAAGGAATTTTTTTCCTGGTACTTACTAACCCATCCATATATCAAAGCCCGTCACATAAAAAGGTCGGGCTTTATTATTTTTGCGATTTCCTTTTCATTTTTTTTATGCAGTACCTCTCATTAGTTAAGCAGTTACAATTAAAACAATGAATGAAAATTTTATCTCAACAGGAATTGTATAACTTGCCCGAATAAAATAATTTACATGTTGAAATCAATGACGGGCTTCGGAAGATCGGAGCAAACGATTAATGATAAAACTTATCTGGTTGAAATAAAATCCCTGAACGGAAAGAATTTCGAAATATATTTAAAAATACCGCCCTTATTAAAAACCTATGAGTTTGATGTGAGAAACATGCTGCAGGAAAGCCTTTTGAGGGGAAATGTAGATTGCCTTATCACAATAAAACAAAACAGTTCTGCAAAACCGGTAGTAATAAATACTGATCTTATAAAATCTTACTACAAACAAATAGAAACCCTGGCAGGGGAATTAAATATTGATACCAATTCTGTATTAAGCGCTTTACTTAGATTGCCGGAAGTGGTTACACCTGCAAATGAAATATTAGCAGAAGATGACTGGAAGGAATTAAAAAAAATTATTGAACAGGCATTAAAAGAGTTGAATCACCACCGGATGGATGAGGGCAAATCAATAGAGAAAGAATTATTACTTAGAATAAAAAATATTAGCGCCCAGGAAGAAGAGATATTAAAATTAGAGCCTTTGCGTAAAGAGAGGATGAAAGAAGAATTAGTAAGGCTACTGGAGGAAAATGTAGGAAAAGAAAATTATGATGCCAACCGGCTGGAACAGGAACTTATTTATTATGTTGAAAAAATTGACCTGAGAGAAGAACAGGTACGCCTTGCCAACCATTGCGAATATTTTAAAACCATTTTAAAAGATAATGAAGAATCCAAGGGTAAAAAGCTGGCCTTTGTATTACAGGAAATTGGCCGAGAAATAAATACAACCGGTTCCAAAGCTTATGATGCTGACATTCAAAAATGTGTAGTGCTGATGAAAGATGAGCTGGAAAAAATTAAAGAACAGGTTCTTAATGTTTTGTAACACGGAATAATAAACCATATATTTTTGTCTCAAATAACCCTATTGAAAAGTTTTCTCCTGATCATATCATCTGTTTATTTTACCTCCTGTGCCAAAATAGGGGTATTTGAAAAAACCGTACCGATACCGTCACAATCCTGGTTTTATAATAACAGGCCATCCTTTACTTTTACTATCACCGATACAAGCACTTCATATAATATATATATAGTGCTGCGGCATACAGATGCCTATATTTATAATAATATATGGCTTGCGTTGGGTTCGCAGGCGCCTGGAGATACTATGCGTTTTCAAAATATAAATCTTGAATTAGGTAATGATGCAATGGGCTGGGAAGGAACAGGAATGGATGATATTTTTGAAATAAGAAAAAACATTACTAACGGCCCCATACCCTTTAAAAAAACCGGGGATTATACATTTACTATTGCCCAGATCATGAGGGAAAATCCTTTAAAACATATTTTAAATGTTGGTATCAGAGTGGAGAAAGTAGAGCTATAAATTTTTTTAGCCGGCATTGTACTACTATTAAACATCGTGGAGTTTACCCTGAGTTAGTCGAAGGGTCACTCACTTGTACGGCATATCTTTACGAAACATGACACCATCTTTTAAAATAAAAAAGCTACGTAACATTTACATATTGTATTGGTTTGTACTTACCTATATTATTGTTTTTTTTACTTACTGGTTCATTTTACTAAATCAGCTTAATAAAAAAATGACTGATTATAAAATTCAGGAACTGCAACCTGGTGGATATAGTTATACCCAGCAATTAAAAAAGATTGAAATTGAAAAAGAACGCAAAACCGTTCAATATATCAGTGAAGGCGCAGTATTTTTTTTATTAATTGTGCTGGGGGCCGTTTGGGTTTTCAGATCAGTTCGCCGGCAGTTTCAACAATCTCAGCAGCAACAAAATTTTATGATGGCAATTACGCATGAGCTTAAAACACCCATCGCCGTTGCTAGGCTTAATCTTGAAACGCTGCTGAAACATAAGCTGCCTGAAGAACAACAACAAAAACTTATTTCAAATACGCTTGAAGAAGCAGGCAGGTTAAATACGCTTTGTAATAACTTATTACTGGCCAGCACTATTGAAACAGGTAATTATCAATTAACAACTGAAAAGATTGACCTTTCTGAAGTGGTAACAGAAAGTGTAAATGATTTTAGTATGCGATTTCCAAAACGAAAAATTAATATTACCCTATTACCAGGTATTTTTTTTACAGGAGACAGGTTAATGTTGCAAATGGCCATAAATAATCTGTTAGATAATGCAATAAAATATTCTGGCAAAGAAGAAAATATATACATTCATTTAACAAAAGAAGATGAACAAATTAAGCTCTTAATAAAAGATGAAGGCAAGGGTATTCCGGATGAGGAAAAGAATAAGATATTTGATAAATTCTACCGCGTAGGGAACCTGCATACCCGCGAAGCAAAGGGAACAGGGCTTGGCTTATATCTTACAAAAAAAATAATTGAGCAGCATAACGGTCACATCAGTGTAACAAATAATATTCCCGGAGGAAGTATTTTTGAAATTAATTTATAAGATGTCTGAAAAAAAGCTTTCCATATTATTAGTAGAAGATGAAGGAAATTTGCACGAAGCGCTAAAACTAAATTTAGAAATGGAAGGGTATGAAGTTAGTTCAGCATTTGATGGGCCACAGGCATTAAAATCAGTACAGAATGAATATTTTGATTTGATAATTCTGGATGTAATGCTTCCTGAACTGGATGGCATCAGTGTTAGCGAAAATATTCGCATTCAGGGAAATGAAGTGCCCATTTTAATCTTAAGCGCAAAAAACAGCAGTGCAGATCGTGTATTAGGTTTAAAAAAAGGGGCTGATGATTATTTAACCAAGCCGTTTAATCTTGAAGAGTTATTGCTCCGTGTAAATAAATTAATTCATAAGAATAAAAGGATGCTGTCGAAGGCGCCTGTTGCCGATGAGTATTCTTTTGGTAAGAACAGTATCAATTTTAAAGCGCTTGAAGGAACTAATAAGCAGGGAAAAAAAATATTGCTGACAAAAAAAGAGGCAATGCTTCTTAAACTACTTATCGAAAATAAGAATGAAGTGGTGCCAAGAGAAAAGATACTGCAGGCAGTTTGGGGTTATAATGTTTATCCAACAACAAGAACAATTGATAACTTTATTTTAAACTTCAGAAAATATTTTGAAGATGATAACCGAAATCCCAAATATTTTCATTCTGTACGGAGCATAGGATATAAATTCACGGATAACTAACTAATCTGCTTGTCAATAAGTGAAACTGCCTCTCTTGCCTTTTCATATACTTCCTGCATTTTAGTTTCAGAATACGCAGGAGCATACAAGTTAAGTTCAATATCTTCCAGCACTGAGTTTACTAATAAAGTTGTACCCACGCCTACATTATATTTATCCATTCTTTCATTGATCTTTTTCTTTGTTAGTTCTTCAACCGGTACATTTAGCTTTTCAGATAAATAATTATGGAAAGAAATATCGAGTACTTTATAAAATTGAGCTATATCACCTTCAGAAAATTTTTGTTCTGCCTCCGCTAAAGGATTAGCCGGAATAATAAATGCTTCCTCTTCAACCGGATCAGACTGATAATTACCGAATGACTTTGGAGCTTTTACCCCAATATCTTTTCTTATATGTTCGCCTGAAATAACAGCTTGTTTTTTACTATTTTTATTTTTTACAAACAGAATAGTTAATACACAAAAAAGGATCAACGTTCCTATAAAGTAAATTAAATTACGGTCAATAGAATTATACCAGTTATTTGTTTGCTGATCATTGCTTTCGCTTTTGAATGTTTTATGGGGATTTCCTGTTCCCTTTTTAACATGGACAGAAAAAGGCCGGGTACTTATAGTTTTATAAGATTGTGTGCTAATATCAAAATAAGCGAATTGAATTGGAGGAATAGTATAGTTACCGGGCCTGGTAACTGTAAAAGGATAAATAAAAATTTTATCCCCTTTAAGCGGTACGCTAAACTTATCTATATTCTCTGAAGATTTGGATTCAAATCTTTCTACATTATCCGGCCACACTACATTAGGAGCATTTACCAGCTGTATATTTCCTTCACCGGAAAGAATAACCTTTAATGCGCCTGCATCATCCGTTGTGATATTTTGTTTTTCCAGAGTGGCAGCAATTTTATATTTGCCAACGGCACCTTTAAAATGAGGAGGTTTATTTGCTTCGGGCAATGGTTTTACATTAATATTTACTGTGTCGCCTGTGATTGTAATAATTTGTTGATCAGTTGCCTCACCAGGCGAATTTTCATTCGCAAAATCCCTTAGCATATCATAAAAAAAATCCCCACTTCTTCTGCTTGCATATTCAGCTTTTAAAAATGTTATTTTATTCTTAACCTCTACAGGCTCTAAACCTAAGTTACCTGACTGTAAAGGATATAATTGCACTTTTCTCAGTATATAAACATTATAGTCTCTTCCTTTATATTTTTCGGTACTAAGAGCATAATTATCGGGCATTTCAAGTTCGCTTACCGAAAAGCCATTAAAAGAAGGAGCCTTTAAAACATTGGACTCCGATTTTAACCTTGTAAATAATTTATAAGTAGCAATAATGGGTTCTCCAACAAAACAACTTTTTTTGCTTACATCAATACTTAGAAAAAGATTTCTTTTGATCTTTTCCGGCACGTTCTCTCCCTTCCGCAAAATGTAATCATCAAACTGCTGGCTTACAGGCTCTGCAGCACGGTCAAGAGTAATATTTCCAAAGGGAGATAATGGGCTGCTGTTGGGGCTGCGTGAAGATTTATAAGTGGTTACCTGTATGCGTAAAGAATTTGACCGATACTCTTTTCCATCAGCTTTGGCTGTTGCAGAACCGATTATAAAAACGCCTGTAGCTGTTGGCTGCAGCACAAAGCCAATCGAAATAGTATGTTTAATATTTCCATTGATATTACTCATACTGCTTTGCTGGTTGGGCCCACTTATGATAGTAAAATTTTTGAATGACGGAGGAATGATGGTTTCTACATTGGATGCATTTTCTATGGTAAACTGCACCTGCACGTATTGGCCTTTACCTATAGTATTGCTGTTACTTGAGGCAAAAAATTTAACCTGTCCAAATAAAGGGGAGCATAAAAAGGTAAAAAAAACTGAAAGAAAATATTTAGTAAACCCTTTATAAATAAACCCATGTAAATCTTTAGTCATCAAAACATCTTTAAAATGCAAAATTAACCTATAATAAAAAGTTGAAAAGTAACAGGGATGTTAAAAAACAAAGTCATATATCCCCGGCCAGCGGACGTATTACAATATCTTCAATACAGGCTTGTGGCGATAACATGGAGCTGTCGAAAATAACCTTCGCAATATCTGCGGCCTCCATTATTCTTGATTCAGCAACTCCGCTTTCAAGCCATGATGAAGTATATACTGCCCCTGGGTAAACTGCAGTTACCTTTATATTGTATGGCTTTAATTCTTCCCGTAAATTTTTACTGAGGCCCATTAAAGCAAATTTGCTAATACTGTAAGAGCCTCCATTGTCATATGCTTTTAATGCTGCAATGGAACAAATATTAAATATATGTCCCTGCTTTTTATCCATCATAGCCGGTAAAAGTGTTCTTGTTACATGATAAGCAGCATATAAATTAATGTTTATCATTTTTTCAAGCAATCCATCTTCTTCATTATAAATGCTACCAGGGATAAACTGGCCTGCATTGTTTATTAATATATCAACATTCCCTGCTTGCTGCAAAACCCATCTCCCAAATTCCTGAGCGGAGTTTTTTTCACTAAGATCAGCAATAAAATAAAGTACTTTACAATTATATTTTGCTTCCAGCTCTGCTGCTGTTTCAGAAAGTTCTTTTTCGTTCCGGGCACAGATAAATAAATTATTTCCTTCAGCAAATTTCTCGGCAGTTGCCTTTCCCATTCCTTTTCCCGCCCCGGTAATTACCACGTTCAAGCCACTTTGCCCTGGAATATTTTCAGCATTCATACTATACATGATTTGTAATGTAAATTGCAAACTTATTATGAATAGTAGTAAGTACAGGCATTTATTTTTCGATCTTGATCATACGCTTTGGGATTTTGATACCAATGCCAAAGAAGCATTAAGTGAATTGTATCAGCATTTTAATTTGCAGGAACTCGTCATCTCTCCCTTTGATGAATTTTATACCACTTATCTCCATCACAATGCTATTATCTGGGACAGGTATCACAAAGGATTTATAACTGCTGAGGAATTAAAGTGGAAACGTATGCAGCGCACTTTACTTGATTTTAAAATAGGCGATGAAGTGTTAGCAAAAGATATGAGCGTTAAATTTTTAGAAATACTTCCGTCTCAAAAAAAATTATTTGATTACACTACTGAAATTCTCGATTACCTGGTAAATAAAAAATACATTCTTCATCTTTTAACCAATGGATTTGAGAAAACGCAATGGAGTAAAATAACCAACAGTAATATTGCAAAATACTTTACTAATGTTATAACTTCTGAAATATCGAGCTGTATCAAGCCATCAAAAGAAATGTTTGAATATGCTATTACTAAAGCCGGGGCACAGCTAAATGAAAGTATTATGATTGGCGATAATCTTGATGCAGATATACAGGGAGCTATAAATGTTGGAATGGACAGCATTTTCGTAAATCATATAAATGCCGCCACTATATTAGCTCCAACATATACAATATATCACTTAAAAGAGCTGGAAGATATTTTATAAAAAAGTCTCTCCTTCTATAATGGAGTGGGATAACTAGATCTTTGCAGTTTTATTTTTTTGATCCGCGTCCTTATTATTGCTTCCTTTTGTACAACACTTTTTTGCCTTATTGCATTTTTTCTCGTCCTGTGCAAATGATACACTGCTGAATAAAAAAGCGGCAATGGCTAACATGAATAGTCTTTTCATAATTTTTTTTTAATCCTTACAAATATAGGAGGCCATTATTAATTATTACAACAAGTACTTGTTAACTATTTAGTAATAAACTTAAATTGTTGCTAATACAGTTACTCCACCTTTCACTAGTTGATTGAGCTTAACATCTACCGTTGCATTAAGTGGCAAAAGCACATCTACTCTGCTGCCGAATTTAATAAACCCCATTTCTGCACCCTGGGTAACCTTCTGGCCTACCTTTAAATAATTAACAATCCGCTTAGCCACAGCGCCTGCAATTTGTTTAACCAATATGATTGCCGACTCGTTCTTAATAACTATGGAATGTCTTTCATTTTCAGTAGAAGACTTAGGGTTCCATGCCACTAAATATTTTCCTTTGTGATATTGGCTGTACTTCACCTCCCCGCTCATTGGTATGCGGTTAATGTGAACATTAGCAGGGCTCATAAAAATAGAAACCTGCAAACGTTTATCATTAAAATACTCAGTATCTAAAACTTCTTCTATCACCACTACCTTCCCATCTGCAGGGCAAATTACCTGCAAATGATTTATCGTAAACTCTCTTGCAGGAGAACGAAAAAATGAAATAATAAATAAAAAAATAATAATGCTGGCAATTAATATCAGCCAGCTTACAACAGGCATTACTTCGTTTAAATAATAAAAGAAACTTGTATTAATAAGTCCTAATAAAATGGTAACAACAATTATAGTTCTATAGCCTTCTTTATGGATCTTCATTTAAAAAAACTTGTACGGCAAATATAAATCAGTGAGGGGAGAGAAAATTTATTATTGCTGCATAAAAAAATAAACATATAACCATACAAAAGGAGTGGCAATTAAGAGGGAGTCGAACCTGTCTAAAAAACCACCATGGCCGGGCATTATGGTGCCACTGTCTTTTACATGCGCCATTCGCTTAAGTTTACTTTCCAAAAGATCTCCGAGTGTTCCAAAAGCAGCACATATAGCAGGTATAATAATTCTGTCAGCAGTTGAATATGATTTATTCCATAAGCCAAAAGCTGCCATTATAACTATGCAAAGAATAGCTCCTCCTAAAGTTCCTTCCCATGTTTTTTTGGGTGAAATTATTGACAATTGTGTTTTCCCTATAAATGAGCCAACAATGTAAGCCATAGTATCATTGATCCATATAGAAAAAATAATTGTACATGGTATTACGGGAAAAAAATTATGAAGTGAAATGTGGTAGCTGGACGAAATATAAGATAAATGGATCATCATTAAAACGGGCATAGTAATATATATAAAAGCGAATGGCAGGTAATATGCAAATTTTTCAGGGTTTATTTTTTTTATCAATTTTACAAACTCATACCAGCAACCAAAATGTATTATTGTAAAAAGAATAATAAAACTCCACTGACTCCATAGTAAACCAATCAGCATTATTACAACAAAAACAATTGAAGTTAATGCCCGGATTTTAAAAGCCTGCTGGTTAAATACCATTAATGCTATAAATTTTTTGCTGTCCAGTTATTAAATTCATCCTCAGGAGTTACTTCTTCAATATACTTCGACTGTATATTGGTTGAAGTTTGTTTATATAGTTTAAAAAGATAAAGCAGTAAAAGCAACGCTATTGCTCCCGTCCATATAGGAAAGCTTTCTTCAATGTTTTTATTCTTTATTCCTTTCATTGTCATTATATACAGAATAGTAACCTGCACTCCATTAAAAAGAAAATGAAAAATAATGCTCAGCCATAAGCTGCCGCTGTAATAAAAAATAAATCCCAATATAATTCCCAGTGCAAACCTTACAAGGAAACCATAAAATGATAAATGTATAATGCTGAAAATAATACTGGTTAAAATTATTGCAGCCCATGGACCTTTAAACCATCTTGTAAATAAATTCTGCATGCCACCGCGAAAAAAAGTCTCTTCAAAAATGGCTGGTAAAAGGGCAATAACAATCAATGAAATAATAAATCTTGAAAATGAATTGATATTAATTAAAGCTGCTTCCTGCGCTTCCCTGGCAAGTTCCATAGCTTTAAATTTTGCAGCCCAGTATTCTGATATGGGAATAATCTTATTCAGTTCAGCAAATGAGGCTGACAATGGAAATGTGAGAAGTAAAATCCCGATAAGTAACAAAACCTGCTTACTATTAAATGGAAAATTAAAACCCAGGTAAGTAAATGGTTTTCGGTAACAAATAGCAGCAAAAAAATGAGCTGGTACAAAAAACATTAAAAAGGTTGATACTGCCTGTAAAACCATATTCACCTTATAATATTTAGGCTGCAGTATATCTTCGGGCTTTAAAGGAAATGCTTCCCCTGTCATCATTGTCCATATTGCAAACGCTGCCAACGATCCAATAATAAGGCCGGCACCGGTAACCCCTAGTAAAATGGCCAGTTGCGAAGGATATCTTACATTCTTAGAGTTATGTTCAAACATCATAGCATTAAATTATAAGTGCGTAAATTTACAGCCAAAATTCTATAAAGGTCATTAAGCCAATTGTCATTTAAATAATGCAAATCCAATGACCTAATGACAAATGACTAAAATAGGCAACATACAACTTCCAGACTTTCCATTATTGCTTGCGCCAATGGAAGATGTGAGCGATCCGCCATTCAGGGCTGTTTGTAAAGACAATGGTGCTGACCTGATGTACACCGAATTTATCAGCAGCGAGGGTTTAATACGGGATGCAATTAAAAGCCGCAAAAAGCTTGATATTTTTGATTATGAAAAACCTGTGGGCATACAAATATTTGGAGGTGATGAAGACAGCCTTGCAATGGCAGCAAAAATTGTAGATGCCACCAATCCTGATCTGCTGGATATTAATTTTGGATGCCCGGTAAAAAAAGTGGCCTGCAAAGGAGCAGGAGCTGGGGTTTTAAAAGATATTCCATTAATGATCCGCCTTACTGATGCAGTTATTAAAAGCACTCATCTTCCTGTAACTGTTAAAACGAGATTGGGATGGGATGACAATACAAAAAATATCGAAGAAGTTGCAGAGCGTTTACAGGATATCGGGATAAAAGCGCTTGCTATCCATGGCAGAACAAGAACACAGATGTATAAAGGAGAGGCTGACTGGACACTAATAGCAAGGGTAAAAGAAAATCCAAGGATCAACATTCCCATTTTTGGAAACGGGGATATTGATTCGCCTCAAAAAGCGTTGAAGTATAAAAACAAATACGGTGTAGATGGAATTATGATAGGACGTGCCGCCATTGGATATCCCTGGATATTTAATGAGATAAAACATTATGTGGCAACCGGAGAATTATTAGCACCCCAAACCATTGAAGAAAGAGTTGAGGTTTGTAAAAAACATTTAAGAAGATCTGTTCAGTGGAAGGGGCCTGTAGTAGGTATTAATGAAATGCGCAGGCATTATGCCAATTATCTTAAGGGTATGCCCAACATAAAAGAGTTCAGGAGCAAACTGGTAACTTTAAAAGGGATGGAAGAGATAGAAGCAGTGCTCGGTGAAATTATAACCCAATATGCCGGTTTCGATTTTGAAAGAGAGCCTATCGTTTTACACAACTATCATGAGCACTGTCCTGTGTAACTTTTTTACAAACATTTTACTAATTACATGAATTAAGATTTTTTTATTTTAGAAATTCGTGTAATTCGATTTAATTCGTGTTTATAATTTCCTACCAGTTACTTAACCTGATACCAATATTATAAGGCGTTATATTTAACCCATTCTCAAAAATTGATTCAGGAACATAAGAACCATATAAACGTAATGGGCCGAGTCCAAGTTCGCCGATGTAAGAAAGCTTCCATTTCTCAAGATCGTAATCGCCTTTGCGTTTTAGTTTTCCCCGTTCACCACTTATTTGTTTGTTACGGCTGTTATATAAATAACCCATGCTCATGCCTGCACTAAAACTTAATCCTTTATCAGAATAGTTTGGATTGGTTCTGAAGTTTAACATAAATGGCACTGTTACGTAATCTGCAGAAAGCTTGTTTTTGGAGAAAGAAATTGAATCTCTGAAAACAAAAGCATGACCTATATTTTGAGATGAATTGTAGGGATTATTAGTACCCCCTTCTTTAAAACTTATGTTAGATTTAAAACGATAATTATTTAACTCCACACCAATTCCATATTTCAGGTTTACATAATGCTTAATAAGATTGAGCCTTTGCATAAACACCCAGATATTCACATTTGTTGATTTACCTGTTTTTAGTTTGAAATCAGTAGGTTCAATTGCCGGGCTACCGGGTCTGTTAATAAGATAGTTTTGCGAGGTTGCAGATGCATAATCGGTTTCATCAATCCAGTTAGCAAACCCTAAGTCAATAATAAAATTTGCCGTGCTTATATTGGAATGTTTTTGTTTTCTGTTGCCTGTTACAACAATTGTTTTTCCACGTTTTTGATCAGGGGAATCTTTTTTTATAATTATCATACCCCCAATACGGATGGTATCAGTCTGTGAGGTTCTTGAAGTGTCTTTTCTTGTTGAGTCGGTTTGCGCAAACACAGGGGCAGATATTAAACATGCTGCAATTATTACATAGATCCGTTTCATACTTTATTTACTTATTTTTTAAGATTTTAATTTTGTTCGTCTTTTGCTATTTCTACTTTACCGATCTTTAAACTGCTATTCTTAAAAGGTATTTTACTCGAAACAACCCGTTTAATTTTTTTTAAAAAATTTCCCACTTTACTTTTTTTGAATTCTTCTGTGGTGATATTATAAAAAACATAGTTCTCGCTTTTTACCCCTGCTTCTTCTATATAAGATGCAATTTGTGCATACTGATTTTGAGGTACGGGGGGCGTTATGATTTTATCAGTTTGAGCCGGATTAACAGGTGTTGTAATACCATTAGTGATTTTACTTACTTCAGCCTGGTTTGGTGCTTCAACCTTTGTAATTTCTTCGTTTTTTGCCCTGGGAATTTCATTCACTTCATGCCCATTTATTGATTGAATATTTTTAAGTGCTACGTATTTCTGTTGTTTAGTCACAGGATTATCTGATTTTCCTTTCTCCGGGGTATGTAAAGATTGTTTTTGACTCTCATCAGTTTTTACAACGTTTTGGTCATCCCTTTTTTGTTCTGTTGGCCTAACAGAAATATTGTTTGGTGTATTATTTTTATTGACAACACCAATTGTGTCGGCTTTATCTTTTTGCAAATAATTTATTCCTGTCCATAATCCTATACCTAATAAAACAGCTGCTGCCAGGGCCTTCCGGAAAGGTATTGTCCTGATGTCATCTTCTTTTTTATACAATAATTTTTTATCAGGAAAAACATTTGAAGTATCAGGCTCAAATTTTAGCTGCTGCAATAAAGTAAATTCATGTTGCAAAGAAGTATTTGACAGCACAAAGTTTTCTATTTCTTTTCTTTCAGATAAGCTTAGCTCATTATCAGTATATAGCAAAAACTTTTCTTTATAGTTAGTATCGTATATAAATTGCTCTTTTTTAAACAAAGAGCTTTTGTCTGCAAGTTCAATTGTATTATCTGATTTTAACACTGACTGCTTAAGCATTACAAATTCTTCTTCAAGGTCAGGATTTTGCCGAACGAACATTTCCACAATATTTTTTTCATCTGCAGATAATTCCTTATCAGCATACAGTAAAAAATATTCTTCGTAATTATTTCTATTAATGTTCATTTGTTTACTTTATATCACGTTCTCTCTTCTCACTAAATATGTTTTTTATTGCAGTCGTGCCCTGTGCAGGTAAACCTTTACCTGGCTTTCTCTTAATCCTGTTATTATGCCGATCTCCTGGTAACTATAACCCTCATAATCTTTTAATAATACAAGGCTTTTCTGTGTTTCACTAAGTTTATGCAGGGCTTCATCCAGTATTTTTTTTACAGTATGTTCCTGCTTATTAATTAATCCTGCTTCCTCTTTAAAATCATCCTGCAACGTAATTCTTTTTTGCTTTCTTATATGGTCTATCATCTGGTTATAAGCAACAGTAAACAAGTATGATTTACTTCTTTCATTATCAACCTGGTTTCTGTTTATCCAAAGTTTTTCAAAAGCCGTCTGCACTACATCCTGCGCATCTTCCTTATGCCCTAGATTTTTCAGGATAAAGCGATAAACATTATCAGCATACTGGCTAACACATTGGTTATACTCTTTCTCGGTCATTTAGCTGGCAATTTACAATTACTCTGATAAGCATGTATTTTACAGTTAAACGGACAGTTAAAGCGAAAAGTTACATTCTCCTCCTAAATCTTTGTCTGCCGACAGGCAGGCTTCCTAAAAGGAGGACTTTGTTAGCTAATAATTTTTTGAAGTTAAATTATTCATCAACCATAACATACGTTTCACTTTCCGTTTAAGTCCTTCATAAGTCTCCCTTTGGGGAGATTTAGAGGGCAAGGGGTGTGTTTTCTCAATTTCATGTAGGTTTGCGGTTATTAATTATGTAATATGAATACAAATTTTGTTGATCGGATTGGCTCAGAATTAGAGGAAATAAAGGTTGCCGGGCTGTATAAAAATGAAAGAATAATCACCAGCGAACAGGGAGCAAGAATTACAGTTAACGGAAAAACTGTTTTAAATTTTTGTGCCAATAATTATCTTGGCTTGTCATCACATCCCAAAGTAATTAAAGCGGCTAAAAAATATATTGACAAAAGAGGATATGGACTTAGCAGCGTACGCTTTATTTGCGGTACCCAGGATATTCATAAAGAGCTTGAAAATAAAATATCTGAATTTTTAGGAACTGAGGATACCATTTTATATGTAGCAGCATTTGATGCCAATGGAGGGGTTTTTGAACCTTTATTTGGTGAACAGGATGCAATTATTTCTGATGCCTTAAACCATGCAAGTATTATTGATGGAGTAAGATTATGCAAAGCACAGCGCTTACGATACGATCATAATAACATGGTAGACCTTGAAAATAAATTAATAGAATCAGCAGGATCAAGAAGCCGTATAATTGTTACTGACGGATCATTCAGCATGGATGGAACTATAGCAGAGCTTGATATTATCTGTAACCTTGCTGACAGATATGATGCTATCGTAATGATTGATGAAAGCCATTCAAGTGGTTTTCTTGGAAAAAACGGAAGGGGCACACATGAGTATAGAAATGTGATGGGAAGAATTGATATCATAACAGGTACGCTGGGTAAAGCATTAGGGGGCGCCAGCGGGGGATTTACCAGTGGTAAAAAAGAAATTATTGAAATGCTTCGGCAAAGAAGCCGGCCTTATTTATTCAGCAATAGTGTTGCACCAAGTATTGTTGGCGCATCTATCGCTGTATTTAACATGCTAAGTAAAACTACCCGGCTGCGTGATAAGCTGGAGAAAAATACAAAATATTTCAGAGCGAAAATGACCGCCGCCGGTTTTGATATCAAGCCCGGCGACCATCCAATTGTTCCCATAATGTTATATGATGCAGTATTGGCGCAGGATTTTGCAGCTAAACTTTTGGAAGAAGGAATTTATGTAATAGGATTTTTCTTTCCAGTGGTAGCAAAGGGGCAGGCACGCATTCGTGTACAGATAAGTGCAGCTCACAAAAAAAAGGATCTTAATAAAGCCATTAAAGCCTTTACAAAAATTGGGGAAGAACTACAGGTGCTAAAGAATAAATTAAAAACCAATGACAGAAACCTCAGCAACGTTCAAAGCTAAGAGCACAGTAAAGAGCGCTGACCTGGAACACAGGCAAAAAATAAACTTTAATATAGGCAGATATAATGCAGTAGTGCCACAGGGTAAAAGCCAGTTTAGTGATGTTCATCTTGCCAGGGAAAGGGCTAAAAACGTAAAATGGAAAGCTATTGAAACTTTGGATCACCAGCTGGAACAATTTGAAAAAAATTTTGGAAAGAATGGCGGAAAACTTATCTGGGCATCTAACGCACAGGAAGCCCTGGATGAAATTTTAAGTATTTGCAAAGAAAAAAATTGCAAAAGCATTGTGAAGAGTAAGAGTATGGTTACAGAAGAAATTCATCTGAATAAATTTCTTGAAAAAAATAATATTGAGATTGTAGAGACTGACCTGGGTGAATACATACAGCAATTAGATAATGAAGCGCCTTATCATATAGTTACACCTGCTATGCATAAAAGCAAAGAAGACGTAGCAAAGCTTTTTGCAGAAAAATTAGGAACCGATCCAAAGCTAACTCCGCAACAACTCACTTTAGTTGCCAGGGAAAAAATAAGAGAAAAATATGTAAAGGCAGAAATAGGAATAACCGGAGCAAACTTTATTATAAGTGATACAGGAAGTATTGCCGTTACAGAGAATGAAGGCAATGCAAGATTGAGTTCAGCCTTTCCAAAGACGCATATAGTAATTGCAGGTATTGAAAAAATAATACCTTCTATATGTGATCTTGGATTATTCTGGCCATTGCTTGCAACCTATGGTACCGGACAAAAAATAACTGTTTATAATACAATTATCAGCGGACCGAAACAGCTTAATGAAACTGACGGCCCTGAAGAAATGTATGTGATATTAATTGATAATGGACGAACCAATATTTTAGCAAATCCAAAACAAAGAGAAAGTCTTTATTGCATAAGATGTGGCGCATGTTTAAATGCATGCCCCGTTTATAAAAATATTGGTGGGCATGCCTACGGGGCAACTTATAGCGGGCCTATAGGCAGCGTTATCACTCCGCATTTACAGGGTTTGGATGAATACAAACACTTAAGTTACGCCTCTTCACTTTGCGGCAATTGCACAGAAGTATGTGCGGTTAAAATAAATTTACATGAATTGCTGCTGGAGAACAGGAATGAGGCGGTACAAACAGGAGCAGTTTCTTTGGGTGAAAAAATTGCATGGAAAATATGGAAAAAAGCATCTTTAAGCAGGAGGATGATGAATATGGGTAACGGGAAAATAAAGAACTGGATGGTAAATAAAATTTTTACAGGGTGGCATAAGCAGAGAGGTGAATTAGACTTTAGCCAAAAAACATTTAATGAAATGTGGAAGGAAATCCATCCCCACAAATAGCCATCCCATCAACCTTTTTAAAAGTTTAAAGATTACACTAAAGCCTTCCCGAAAAGGAAGGAGAGCAAATACCTTCCATTTTAAAGAGTAACAAATAAGTGAATGCAATTTTGTCCCTGAGTTCCCCCCCTTCGGAGACAGGGGGCTTTTAAGTTCCCCCTTCGGGGGGCAGGGGGCTAATTTTCTTTTTAAAACTGTGGTTTACAAGATACACTCCCACTATGGTAACAGCGCCACCAATGGCGATAAAAATAGTAAGCTTTTCATTAAGTATGGCAGCACCTAAAAGCACCGCCACAATAGGATTTATATATGCATAAATAGAAGCCAGGGCGGTTGGTAAATGTTGGAGTGAATATATGTAAGCAATAAAAGTTAATACAGAGCCAACAACTACCAGGTAGCTTATAGCCCACCAGGCAGATGAAGGGATCTCAGACAACTTTACGGTATTGTTTGTAGCCTCGGCAATCAGCAATATTATAATCCCCGAAATTAGCATTTGAAAACCCAGGCTGAAATACGGATTAAAATTTATTGCCTGTTGTTTAGTATAAAGTGTACTAAAGGCCCACGAAATGGTAGCGCCTAATGATAGCAAAATCCCAAACCGGAAATCAGGGTTTAAAAAGTCTTTGAGATGTTCATAAAAAATAATACATATACCGCCAAAGCCCATCAATAGTCCCAATAAAGCCTGTCTGGGCAAATGTTTTCCGTTGATCATTGTAATTATAACAAGCCATAGCGGGAAGATAGCCCCCATAATAGCACCCAAGCCACTGGGAATAAATTTAACTCCCCATGTACTTAATGCGTTACTCAGCATGAAGGTTAAAAAACTCATTACTAAAATCGGGATCCATTGTTTGCCTTTAGGCCATGGATGTTTTTTAAAAATAAAAAAAGCGATATATAAAGCACCGCCGATCAATTGTCTTATTGCTATTATTTGCAAAGCAGGCATGTCTCTTACAGCTTCTTTTGATGCCAGCCATGTAGTTCCCCAAAAAATGCTTACCCAAGCCAAAGCAAACAGCGCTTTGCTTTTTGTAGAAGTATTCTGCTGTTTATCAGCATAATATTTTTGTGTGAAAAATTTCTGCATGGCTCAATGTTTAAAATGGCGCATGCCTGTTATCACCATTACCAGGTTGTTTTGCTTGCAATATTCAATCGAATCTTTATCCCGTATAGATCCGCCGGGTTGTATAAAGGCTGTTATACCGGCAGCATGAGCAATTTTTACACAATCATCAAAAGGAAAAAACGCATCGCTGGCTAATACAGCTTCATTTAAATCAAAATCAAATTGCCTGGCTTTTTCAATGGCTTGCCGTAATGCATCGATACGTGAAGTTTGACCACAGCCTTTACCAATTAATTGGTTGCCCTTTACAAGAGCAATTGCATTACTTTTTAAATGTTTACAGATAATATTGGCAAACTCCAGATTTTCTTTTTCCGTTTGTGTAGATTCTTTTCCAGCCTCAATCCAGTCAGTATAACTTCCTACATCATTTTGCTGAGTGAGCAATCCATTTAATACAGTTTTGAACTGATGTGTAGAAGGAATGTTTTGCTTTTGTTGAAGAAGGATCCGGTTCTTTTTACTTTTCAATATTTCTAAAGCATTTTCATTGAAAGACGGAGCAATTAATACTTCGAAAAATAACTCATTGATGGCAGGTGCAGTTTCTTTATCTATTTCTGAATTGGCTATTAATACTCCGCCAAAGGCACTTTCAGTGTCACCTTGTAAGGCTGCCTCCCACGCTTGCTTTAGTGTCTGTCTTTTCGCAATTCCGCAAACGTTAGTGTGTTTTATAATGGCAAAAACAGCCCCATTTAAATCTCCCCCCCAAGGGGAGACTTTAAATTCACTCATTAATTGAATGGCTGCGTCTGCATCTGCCAAATTATTATAAGAAAGCTCTTTACCGTGAAGTTGAATAAAATTATCCCCCAGGTTACCATAAAAAACTGCCGCCTGATGCGGATTCTCTCCATAGCGTAAAATATTTTTGTTGCTGGTGAAGGGGTTGTAAAACGCCGCATGGTTAAAGTAATTTGATATCGAAATATTATACCCGGTACAAACATCAAATGCTTTAATTGCAAAACTTTTACGCTGCTCTAAAGTAGTTTCACCATTTTGTTCCCTAAGAATTTTTTCAAGCTCTGAATAATCTTTTTTTGCGGCGATAATGGTTACGTCTTTATAATTTTTCGCCGCAGCTCTAATCATTGAAGGGCCACCTATGTCGATCTTTTCTATAATAGCAGTTTCATCATTTGTTGATCTTACCGTTTCTTCAAAAGGATACAGATCTACAATAACAAGGTCAATTTCCGGAATATTATATTGAGCCATCTCTTCAACATCTTTTTCATTATCTCTCCTTCCCAGGATACCTCCAAATACAGATGGATGAAGCGTTTTAACTCTTCCCCCTAAAATAGAAGGATAGGATGTAAGGGATTCTACAGCAATACAGGAAATACCCAATTCTTCAATAAATTGTTGGGTGCCCCCCGTTGAATAAATTCTTATATCCAGTGAATGTAAAAGCTGAACCAGATTTTGCAGTTGATCTTTATTAAAAACAGAGATGAGTGCGGTTTTAATTTTTTTATTCATGTAAGTAGGGAGATTCTATAAATCCATAACAAACGCTCCCTGTTCGGGAACAGAAAAGCAGCGCAAATGTAGCTGTTCGCAGTCTTTTTTCCATTTGGCAATTTTCCACAAAGAGTTAGACCCATCAAAAATATATAGGCCGCAATTGAAAGTCTGCGCCAATTGCGGAATGTAGAGCTTTGGATTTTTAGAAACGATAATATAATCAACATTTATTTTTTGTGCTGCAGGCTGAAATATAATTGATTCATTAATTAGTAATATCCTCTTATTATGAAATTGATAGAAATAATTATGCTGGTATAATGTAGATAATGAATCAACTTTTTTATTAAGTTGTAAAGCTATTCTTCCGGGCTTTAAATGAAAGTTTTTCAACAATCCATCTGCTAATAAAACAGAGTCGCCAATAAATTTATATCTATTGCCATTTATAAAATCAATTGATTGTTGCTGGGGTACATTATAAACGATTAATTTTTGTTGTGTTGATGTTTTCCATTTTGTATACCCCGTTAATGCAGTTAAGCAAAGCAGTACAAAAAGAGAAAGTTTAAAAGCAAACTTACTTTTATTTAATAACCAGTATGCTATACCTGTAACAAATGCGTATAAAAGAATAGTAGAAAGTACAGAAACGTAAATGCCATCCCAAATTGAAAATGGCAAACTATTAAACCATAAAATGGTTTTGTTCATTAACCATACAAGCCACCATGTAAGTTTACCCAGATACAATCCAACAAATGGTATCCATGCTAATGCTACTAAAGCTATTTCTACAAATAAAATAACGCTCGAAAGGGGAACCAGTAAAATATTGGTAAATAAAAAGAGAGTTGGAAACTGGTGAAAATAATAAAGACAAACCGGAAAGGTAAGTATCTGTGCAGCAATAGTAACGCTGATCAATTGCCAGATTTTATTTAACCCCCAGTTTTTAATATAAACCAGATGATAAATAGGCTTTTGAAATATAACTATCCCTGAAACAGCCAGGTAAGAAAGCTGAAAACCTACATCCCACAAATAATAAGGGTTAATACATAAAAGAATAAATGCAGAGGCTGCCAGGGGATTTAAAATGGAGGTGCGCCTGTCAAAACTTTTACCAATTGCAATACATGTAAACATAACAGCAGCCCGCATAATAGATGCTGAGCCCCCGGTAAGAAAAGTAAAAAGCCATAAACATGTAAGTATAAGTACAAGCTTGAAAATTTTTGATCTTTTAATAAAGGGTATTCTGTTAAAAAGCCATACAAGCATTACATATATTAATCCTAAATGCATACCCGAAATGGCAATGATATGTACTACACCGGTATTACTGTAAGCCTGTACTAAATCTTTGTCAAGATCCTGCGTATAACCGATCAATAAAGCTTCTGCAATTGCAAGCTGATCATCTCGGCCCTGCATATTCTGCCGCAAAATGTTTAAAACATTCTCTCTTGCAGTAAACAGAAATTGCTGAAATGGATTAATATCTTTTTTATGGAGTAAAATCCAATCACTCTTTTTTAGAAATACATTATGGAAGATTTGACGAAAGGCTAAATAGCGTTGATAATTAAAAGCACCGGGGTTACCTGAATTCTTTATTTGTTGTATTTTTTTATTTATAAGGATCTTGTCTCCATAGAATAAGGATAGAGGATTAGCAGAATCTTTTTCAAAATAAATTATTATTTTACCTGTGGCATTTTTTATCCTGTCATTATGTAAAACATTCGTTATTACTGCATCGGCTTTATATGATTTATTTTTCTCGAGTAAAGGCTCCCTAATGGTTCCAACTATTAAACTACTGTCCTCATATACATTTCCAAACCAATTTTGATTATGACGAATATCTTTTTGATAAGTAATGAATAAACCAAATACGATTAAGATCAGGCTAATAAGAAATCCCTGAAGTATCTGAAGTTTAAAACGAAGAACTAACGGCAGTAATTGAAAAGCCGCTAAGGCTATAGCAAAACAAACTGCTGAAAATAAAATCAGTGGCCAATCAAATTGAATATACCATTGCAGCAATATCCCGGCTATAACTGGAATAATAAGACGAAGAAAAGGAGCTTTTTTCCAGATAGGAATACGGTTAGTGTTCATAAACATTTATGGAACCCTTAAAATAAGAATACTTTGTAACTTCCTTAAATTCTAAACCTGAAATTTGTACGTCCACATTAATAACTTAGGATATCCTATCATTGCAAAAATTTATTAATAATGCCTGCACTGGGTACAGAAGCTATAAAAAAATATTACAGTGATACGCAGTTTGAATACAAACTGGTTTGGAACTGGAGATCAAAGCATACAGCCGCATTACATTTTGGATATTACGATGAAAAAGCAACAAATCATCATCGTTCAGTAATTAGAGCAAACGAAGTTTTGGCTGAATGGGGAGGCATTAAACAAGGAGCCACCATCATAGATGCAGGTTGTGGCTTAGGTCATTCTACCTTATGGCTTGCTGAGCATTATAATGCACGTGTTACCGGTATCACCATTGTACCTAAGCAGGTAGAAACCATGAAAAAATTTATTGAGAAAAAGGGGATAAAGAATGTTGAGTTTTTAGAAGCCAGCTATTTTAATATGCCCTTTGAAGATAATAGTGCAGATGTAGTGTGGGCAATAGAAGCGGTTTGCCATGCAAAGGATAAATCGCAATTTTATAAAGAAGCCTATCGTGTTTTAAAACCCGGTGGCAAATTGCTTATAGGAGAAAATCTGCGAACCGCCAGGTCATTGGAACCAAAAAAAGAAGAATTATTAAAATTTATCTTTAATTCGTGGGCCATACCTGATCTTGATACTATGGAAGAACACCATTCACATGCTTTAAATTCCGGCTTTAAATCTTTTGAAAGTAAGGATGTAACAGCTAATATGATGGTATCGTACCGTAACCTTGAAGAGATGTGTAAACGGTGGGGGTGGCTGAATAAATTATTACATGCCTTAGGTATTATTTCAACCATAAGAAGAAACAATATGCTTGGCTCTTTAAAGCAATACCAGGCTATTAAGGAAAAAGTGTTTACCTATAACCATTTGTTTGCACAAAAATAAATAAGTGCATATAAAAAAAATGCCACCCGAAATGAGTGGCATTATATAATTTATAATTTTTATTAATTAGTAAGGACGAGCCTCTATATATACCCTTAATGCATCCCTATTAGCCTGGCTTGTAAACAAACTGAAGATCTGCGTAAAATTAGCCGGATCTGTAACCCTGTGCCATGAAAGTTTTGCTACCTCCAGCAAGTCTGTTTCAGAAGCAAGTGGAGAAAGTAAGGATGAAGAAACCAGAGATAATAACTGGCGTATTTGCGCTGTTGAAAAATAATAACTGCTGTTATTAAAGAACTCTCTTAAATCTTCAATTGTACTTGACGGACGAACATGATTACTTGCTTTTTGATATAGCTGGTTAAATAGAGCATCAGACATTGGTATTCGTGAAGTAGTTTGTACGGTGGTGCCTGTACCTCCATTCTGTATCACATAATTATTCAGGTCATTTCTGCTGGCCTGGCTATTAAGCAGATCATATAAAGAGGTGAAATTAGCAGGATCAGAAACTCTTGAATACGATAATTTAGCTAAAGCAAGTCTGTCACTTTCTGAATTCATCACTGATAGCAATTGCCTGATCTGTGCGGTACTAAAATAATTAACCGTTGTATTAAATGCATTTCTTACTGCATTAAATTTACCTGCCTGGTTCCATTGGCCATTTACGGTTTGCAGTAATTGATTAAACTGGGCATCGGTCATTGCAGTTCGTGTAGTATATTGAGTATTGGTACCATTAATAAAATTATTCAGATCGTCCCTGCTTGCCTGGCTGGAAAACAGATCATATAAAGAGGTAAACGTTGATACATCTGATACTCTGGCATAGGATAATTTGGCTAATGCAAGCCTGTCGCTTTCTGAAGTTATTAAAGATAATAGCTGCCTTATTTGAAAGGTACTGAAGTAGTAAGAGTTATTATTAAAGGCATCGCTAACAACATTAAACTTACCGGCCTGGTTCCATTGATTTTTTACGCTTTGCAGTAATTGATTAAACTGATTATTTGCCATTGGAGCTTTGATATTATTGTTGTTTCCCCAATTGCTATTATTAGAATTATTGTTAGGATTATTCCGGATAAAAATATCCATTTCATTTTTACTTTTTTCACTTGTAAATACTTCATATAGCTGGGTAAAACTTTCAGTATCAGTTATCCGGGGATAAGCTAATTTAGCTAATGCCAATTTATCCGCTTCGGAACTTAACAAGGATAGTAACTGACCGGCCTGTTCGGTAGTAAAGTAATTTGAAGTATTAAGAAAAGCTGTTCTGATTGCTGCTACCTTAGATGACTGAAGATATTTACTACGCACACTTTGCAACAGTTGTTCAAATTTTGCATCAGACATTGGCGAGATATTATTTTGTTGATTATCGTCCTGATAAACCTCGTTTTCTATTTGTCTTTCACTAAAAGTAACACGGCCGTTACCGTTTATTCTAATATCCATGTCGTAGCCCTGCCTAATTTGAAATGTTTTAGAATAAATGGCAGTTCCATAAGGCTTCCTATTAGTTTGGTTTCTGTAAGTACCACTATTAGCCCTTAGTCTGTAAACGGAAATGGTATGAGAACCTACCCGTTGATTGCTTAATGTAATTTCCCTCCTTCCAGAGTTAACTGGATATGTACTACTATTTGAGTAATAGCTGGTTCCATCCAATACAACCTGGTAGTTAATATTTTTATTTGTCCCGTTAAAAATGAGGGTAATTGATTGGGCTGAAACTGAAAGGGTTAGCAAACCGCTTATCAGAAATAATATAAATCGTTTCATAACTATATATTTTTTAATTAATTACAATACATTAAACAAAGTCTGTACCATTAAAAAAAAAGTTGCAGAAAGGATGTTAAATTATGAAGATTATGCCGGAGAATTCTTACATAAATCCATAATCCAGTACACGGCGAACATACTTTTTGTCATAGATTATCCATGTTACTTCATAGCTGCCTGTATTGTCTTTACAAAAAAGATATAAATAAAATCTGTGAGAATTAGCAGAGCGGTAGATACCATTGGTTGTTCGTTGAATTCCCTTATCTGCGTAAGCAAAGTTTAAATTATACAGATCAGCATATGCAGCCGGGGGTATTGCCACAGTATCTTTACCCATTACTATTGTTATATTACTTATATAAGTTTTGGGTAGAGTTCCATATCCTCCATAATACGTTTTACGGTTAATTCTTATCGGATACCCCTCATCATAATCAATTTTATGTTTTGAGGCATTAAAGGGTGCAGTGGTAATGGTTGCCTTTATATCATCTGCTGCAAAGGTCATAAAGTTTGGGCCTAAAGAGGTGTAAGAAATTTTTTTAAGCGGCTCTCTTCTAATTCCTTCGCCAATGCCTGAAAAAGTAAAAGTTGAAAGTTCTGCCTTTAACTCTGCCGGAAGCTTTGCAAAGGATTCGGTTTTTTTACGTGTGTCGTGGTATTCATAATTTTTTTTAGGCTTTTGTACATTCTGTGCGTTAGCAGGAACAACACATATAAATAATATAGCAGCCAAACCTGTTTTCATAGTTTTCATTATTGCTGCTAAAAATAAAAAAATCAAGGTTAAGAAAAACAGAAAATACAAATAAACTAAGCAACAGCAGGGCTATCCATCAATCCAAATTGTTTTAAATGATGGATAACATGTTTATGATGCAGCTGAACCCATTCATTAAAATTCAGTTCGCCAAATGCCGGATGTAAAGTGGTTTTAGAAGGATCGTTACTGAAGAAATCAAAAAAATCATCTATACTTTTAGTAAGATCATCAATGGCTTCCTCCATATTGGAATAATAAAGGGGCAAAGGTTCTTCTGGAAGCACAGGGGCCTTAGTATTTTCCCTGAACTCTTTCTCACTCATTAAAAATTCTTTATACCTGGGAAGATGCTCAGCAGGTGTTGTAAGAGGAAAAAGTATCTTTTGAGTAGACACTTTAAAAAAACCTGATACATGCTCAACCATTTGCTGCGCATTCATTTTTCCCCACTTCCCTGTTTCATTGCCTTTTACATTTTTCAATAAAGCAATGAAAGTATTTTTCAAAAAAGACTTTTTTTCATCAGTCATGCTTTTCATTTATACGGCTATCGATCTCTTTACATAAAGCTGAAAATATTTCATCTACGCTTCCTTCTCCTTTTACCATCACTACCTTCCCTTTCCGTTGATAGTGTTCTGCCACAGGAGATGTTTTTCTATGGTATTCTATAATTCTTTCTCTTATTACTGTATCATTATTATCATCTGATCTGCCGCTTGTTTCACCTCTTTTAAATAATCTTCTTACCAGCTCTTCTTCACTAACTTCCAATGCAAGCAATATGGCAATAGGAGCCTTCTTAAGATCTAATAACCTATCTAAAGCTTCTGCCTGTGCAGATGTTCTGGGAAATCCATCAAATAAAAAGCCATTGCATTTCTGATTACTGTCTAACGCAGAGCTTATCATCCCTGTAACCACCTCATCCGGAACAAGATGTCCCTTATCCATAAGCTTTTTTGCTTCATTGCCTAATGCTGTTTGGCTTTGAATTTCATTTCTAAGCAAATCTCCCGTACTTAAATGTTTAAGATTATACTTACTTGTCAATTTTTCTGACTGCGTACCTTTGCCACTGCCCGGAGGGCCAAATAAAATGAGATTGAACATGTTCCTTAAACCGTTGTGAAGTTCAAATATAATGGATGGTTTTTAAAATACCTTATCTTATGCAGCTATTTAAAATACGTAACCAGTTCTGCAATTTTTAAAAACACAATAAATTAAACAATGGATCCTGAAAAAAAGAATACCAATTATCAGGAAAATGATTCAGGTAGAATTGAAATCAGCAATGATGAATGGAAGAAAATTTTACCACAAGAAGTTTATCATATTGCAAGAGAAAAAGGAACCGAAAGACCATTCTCAGGAAAGTATAATGCACATTTTGAAGGCGGCATTTACAACTGTGCAGCCTGTGGAAATCCTCTTTTTAAAAGTGATGCAAAGTTTGAGAGTAGCTGTGGGTGGCCAAGCTTCTTTGACCCAATATCTAAAGGAAGTATTATTTATACCCCCGATAATGCACATGGTATGCAGCGTACAGAAGTGCAATGCGGACGTTGCAAAGCACATTTAGGACATGTGTTTGAAGACGGCCCTCCACCTACAGGTTTACGTTACTGTATCAATTCGGTGATACTTAATTTTGAAGCCCCTACCAAATCTCTCTCTTAATAAGAGGATTAAAGATGTCAATATCTTCTTCCTGAAATGGCTCTTCGCAATAGTGCCATAATCAACGTAAAAACTATAGACCCTATAATTGCCCATAGAATCGGAAAAGGTTTGCCTTCAATATTAATCTCAAACAGGCGGGGCCATCCCATTTTTGCGGCCATCCATAAGCCGATGTAGGCGCCAATAAAACCAACAACTATTGATACAAGACAACCGCCAAGATCATAACCGGCAATAGATTGACCGATACCACCGCAAATAGCAGCAATTAGCAAAAGGACTAAAAAACCAATGATTGTCATAACTTAAATTTTTATGAAAAATAAATTAAACTTTCTGTATTATCAATTAGTTCTCAATAAATATTCCAACCTTTTTAATCATGCTTAGTATCCGGTTCCACCCTGAATGAAATTTCACAAATAACACCATAGGTAGTTACTTTCCCGTCTTTTACATGGGCTTTAATATCTTTTACAAATACCGAATCTATATTCCTTACTGTTTTGGAAACTTCTGTAACTCCATGCTGAATAGCATCCTCAATGCTTTTTTCTGATGAGGCTATCACCTCTATTACTTTTACAATTGGCATAACTATAAATTTTTAATTTTTTGATTAGTTTATGAATGAAAGCTACCACAATTTTATGAAAGTGAGTGAATATTTATTGTGTTATCGAACAACCTTAGTTCTATTATGAAAATTCGGAACTGCAGACTTTTATTTGCACCACTTACAAAAAAACTTTAAATTACAAATCGTTTACACACTGAGTGATAAATTGTTATTAAGGCTTATCAAAAAGCTATTATTCTTCTTATTTTTTACTGCCTGCATACTCTTCTCCGGGGCACAAACTCTTCTGGAAAGTCAGTATAAAAATCTTCAGACCCTTGAAAAAGAATTAGCACAAGCCAAAAACACCCGAACAAAAAACAGATGCACTTATTTCTTTATACATCCATCACTCCCGGCATAATGAACCATTTAATAATAAAGCTTCAAAAGAATATCAAAACCAACTGGAGATATATACTCATGAAACCAACAATCCTGAATTAATTGCCAGGGTATTATTTTATTTCATAAGCCTTGCGGTAAGTGAAGAAAGGAAGATGCGGATTGACAGGCTATATGAATATTCCAAGTACACAATTTAGATTTTTGGAAGCTCATGCTAAAATTTATGAAGGAGAATATTATTATAATAAATATATCACCAATGTCATTATAAGATTATTTCTTTAAATACTTTGCTGCAGCTTCATCTACAAACCAATACAGTTCTCCGTTTGTGGGTTGTATAAGTTGTGGAGGGTATCCATGTTGCTCCGGTTCTTCCATAATCTGCTGTAAAACTTTTGCTTTTTTTCCGCCTGTTACTAAAAAAGCAATTGCTGATGCTCTGTTTACAATCGAAGGCATTAAAGTAATTCTATCTCCTTTGTCTTTTGAATGGACAGCCTTTACACACGAGTTATCATCCTGTAAAATTTCAGATCCCGGAAATAAAGAAAGTGTATGTCCATCTACCCCCATGCCAAGCAGTACTAAATCAAAAGTTGTTTGCCCGTCATCAAAATACTGATGAAGAATTTTTTCATATTGCTGTGCAGATTCTTCCGCAGTAATATTTGTCATTATTTTATGAACCTGATCAGGTGGGATATTTACTTTACTTAATAAATTATCATAGGCCATTTTTGCATTATTGCGTTCGTCAGTAAAAGGAACATATCTTTCATCTCCCCAAAAAACATAGACCCTGCTCCAGTCTATTTTTTCAGTATAAAAATCAGAAGCCAAAATTTTATATAATTTCTTGGGAGTTTCACCTCCTGATAATGCAATAGTAAAACTATCTTTTACTTTTAATGTTTTTTGTATGAATGCACTTACCCAATCTGCCAAAGCTGTTGTAGTGACCTCCTCATCTTTATAAATATGTAAATGCATACTTTTTTACCTTATTTACGCTATTTACTTTTTACTTTCGGAGGAGTGGTTATCCAGTTATGTCCCTCTCTTGCAATTAATGCCTCTGCATCTTCCGGTCCCCATGAATCAGGACTATAATTGGGGAAGTCAACAGGTTGTCTTTCCTTCCATACTTCAATTATAGGCATTACTACTTTCCATGCTGCCTCTACCTGGTCTGCCCTCATAAATAAAGTTGCATCTCCTTCCATCACGTCATATAACAACGTTTCATAGGCTTCCGGCTCATGCCCGTTGTGAGCATCTTTATAATTAAAAATCATATCCACAGGTGTTAAAACCATATGCTGTCCCGGCCGCTTTGCCTGGAAACGTAAACAAATATCCATTTCAGGTTGTATGCTTATTGAAAGGC
>MWYX01000054.1 GCA_002050465.1 Chitinophagales bacterium 65-1 | reverse complement strand
CATATAAAACCTCATTTAAAAAGGATGCGCCAATTATAGCATTAGGATTAGGCTTAACTTACTTGGGTAATAATCTTATCAAAAATAAAAGTCCTCTTACATTAGCTGAGCTGGCAACCAAGACAAAAGATAAAGTTCCTTTTTTTGATCGGGGGAATGTTGGCTTTTTTTCAGAAAGTGTAGATCGGGATAGTTATATTCTATTTCTTGGCTCCTTTGCAATGCCACTTGCCATGATTGTACTTAATAAAAATGAAAGCAGGAATGCTTCTCATATACTGGTTATGTATATAGAAAGCCTGTCTATAACAAGTTCTCTTTTTACATTGGCAGCAGGAACTATACATCGTTCCAGGCCACTGGTATATGCACCAAGTGAGGCGTCGCAGGAGGAAAGAATAAAAGCAAAAAATCAGCGATCTTTTTTTGCAGGCCATACTGCTGCTACTGCATCCGCAACTTTTTTTGCTGCAAAAGTATTTCACGATCTTAATCCCGATTCAAAAGCAAAGCCATTTGTATGGGCAGTTGCTGCAACACTCCCTGCAGTAGTAGGATATATGAGATATAAAGGAGGATTACATTTTTTGAGCGATAATCTATTAGGCTATGCTATAGGCGCAGCTTCCGGGATATTAATACCTGAATGGCATAAAAATAAAAATAATAATGATCTGAGTATTTCTCCTTTTATTGGTAAAAAATTTAAAGGGATGTCGCTTGTGTATAATATTAAATAAAGAAAAAGGGGTTTAGTTAAACCCGTTAGTTTCCATAAGTTGGTTATTAATTTTTTCTATCAGATCATTTATGTCAAATGGCTTTGAAATAAATGTATTTGCTAAACATTCCTGTACACTTTTTTCAACATTATGATTAGCAGAAAACAATATTATAGAAATATGTTTTGTATCACCGTTTGATTTTACCTGTTTGCATAGATTTCTTCCATCTTGTGTACCTAATGAAACATCCAGTAATATTAAATCTGGATGGAAAGTCTCTATTTGAGTAAAAATTTTCTGCCAGTCAGATATTGCGGCCACTTCAAATTCATTCGATTCAAGCACTAATTTTACTACTGTAAGTATATCTATATCATCATCAACAACTAAGATCCTTTTCATAAATTTAAAAGCTGCTTTCTTGCCACAAGAATCAATCCATACTTCTATATTAATTAGAGATTTTTTTTTGAAATCTACCTCGTAATGATATATTTGACAACTATTCCCAAGATCAAACTATGCGAAAGATTCTTATAGTAGACGATTCAACCGATTTGCTGGAAGTATTAAAATTCTTTCTTGAACAAAAGGTGTATAAGGTAAAAACTATTACAGGTCCACAGGATATCACACCAGTGATCAAATCATTCTTACCAGACCTTATCATACTTGATATTTATTTACAGGGAGAAGATGGGAGAGAGGTTTGTAAAAGACTTAGAGAACAATACGATACCAAATACTTGTGTATCTTAATGTTCTCTGCTTCTTCAAAAGCACTTGCTAATTATAAAGTATATGGTGCAGATGGTTATATTGAAAAGCCTTTTGGTTTAAATGAAATAGTAGATAAAATAGAGGCCATACTGCAAAAATGCAAGGATTATCTTCAGAATCAATAAATGCAAATTTGGAATTATTCTATCATTTTTAATAAATTTGTATTTCAGTCACCAAATAAAAAGGAGGTATTCATGCAATCTACAGATCAATCATGCACACTTTCGGTAACTATAAGTTAACCGGTGTTCATTAAAATATCTGATACGCAAAGGCGTAAAGCCACTAAAATTTAGTGGCTTTTTTATTAAAAATACTTTTATTAATTGGGTTACTATTTTCCAAAAGTGGTATAAAAAGGCATAAACTTAAAATAAATTAAACATGAAAAAGATTTTTTTAGCATTAATTATTGCAGGTGGGTTGGCAGCTTGTGATAGCAATTCAACTTCAACAGTTGAAGACAAAAAGGATTCAATAGAGAACAGGACTGATTCAGTTCAAAATCAAATTCAAACTAATGCTGATTCTGCAATAGATAAAATGGAAAGAAAAAGCGATTCTTTAAAGAAAGTAGTTGAAAAGAAAGATTCAGCGAAAAAATAATTAATGGTTAAACCGGAATTGCCCCGGTAACTAAGATTTTCATATGGCAAGCAATCGTTAAGCCTTCCTGCTTTCAGGCGGGCTTTATTTTTTGGCGCCAGCCATATAATCTAATACGAGATTTATTAATGCTTTAACGCCAAGCTTAAATCCACTTTCATCCAGGTAAAAATCAGGTGTATGATGGGAAGGTGTAGTTTTAGGATCCTTGCCCTTTGGCATCCCTCCCAAATTGAAATATAAGCCGGGGGCCTTTTGCATAAAAAAAGATACATCTTCGGCACCTGTATGCGGAGGCCTTAAAATTACATTTTCAGCGCCAGCCGTTTTGCGAAGAGTGGGAAGCATTTTTTCAGTAAGTGCAATATCATTAAAAGTAATTGGGTAATGTGAGCTGTTAGGTATTCTGATTTCAACAGTAGCGTTGGCGGCTTCGGCGGTTTTAGTAACTACCTGCTTCACTCTTTCAATCAATAATTTTTCATCTGCCAGGCTTAGGGCTCTGATAGTTCCAAGCAATTCTACCTGTTCCGGAATAATATTAGACCTGTTACCACCATTGATAGCGCCTATTGTAACAATACCGGCATTTTCAGTGATATTAAGATTGCGGCTTATAATGGTTTGAAGATTATTTATAATTTGTGCCGACACAACTATCGGATCAATAGAGAACCAAGGCGCAGCACCATGCGCCGATCTGCCTTTTACAATAATTTTCATGTCATTTACACTTGCATAAATACCTCCAGGCCTGTAATTTATTTTGCCAATTTCTGTTTGCGAATTTATATGCAGACCAAAAATGGCATCCACTTTAGGATTCTCCATTACACCTTCTTTCACCATTACCTCGGCTCCGCCTACCTCACCTGGTAATACGCCTTCTTCTGCCGGCTGAAAGATAAATTTTACTGTACCTGCCAGGTCATTTTTCATTGAGGCCAATATCTCGGCCACTCCCATCAAAATAGCAACATGAGAATCATGGCCGCAGGCATGCATTACGCCTACCTCCTGTCCATTGTACTGTGTCTTTACTTTTGATGCAAATGGAACCGGGGTTCTTTCAGTAACAGGCAATGCATCCATATCTGCACGTAAAGCTACTACCGGCCCAGCTTTGCCTCCTTTTAATAAACCCACCACACCGGTTTTTGCAATTCCTGTTTTTACTTCTATTCCTAATGATTGCAAGTGCTTCGCAATAATACCTGCTGTTCTGTATTCATTATTTCCTAATTCAGGATGCTCATGAATATCACGCCGCCAGGCAATAACTTTTGATTCAATTTTATCAGCTGCCTGGCTGGCCTTATTTATTAAGGCATCATTTTGTGCAAAAGCAGATGTTGCGATCAGCAGTAATGTCTGCAGAAATATTTTCTTCATTATTGTTATTTATAAATTAAGAAAGGATAATAAATATTTACATTTTACTTTATGTAATAATCAGAGCGAATATACTTTATATCTTATTAATGTATTTTGAAATACTCGTTATTTTTTGGGATGAAGAAAACCTTCCTGCTTTAATATTTGTCTTATTTTTTGTCGTGTATTCCATAATCGCCCAAGCATACCACCTGATGCTATACTGAGTGACAAAGCCGTTAAAGCATAACCCTGTAACCAATGGCTCAATATCCAATGACGGCTTATTGCAAATAAAATATAGAGAACTAATATTATAATTCCAAGGCGATCCATTTTGGTAACTGCTTTATTAATTTCTGAATTCCAGCTAATAGTATGCATTCGCCGCGAAACTAATATACCAATTATCATCCCTGTAATAAAACCAATAACAGCAATGTAAATCGCATTGTAGTTATGAGATATTTCGTAAATAAGTATTACAGTTATTATAAGAAAAATAATAGCAAGCCTTCTTAATCTGAAAAGCAGTTTTCGATGTACAAAGCGGCCAACTTCTTTTCTTTTGCTTAAAGGCATATCATCATTGTATTTGTAACAGCACTACTTTTCCATCCATGGTTGAAGCAATAATATTTTTTTTGTCAATCACATTAACTGTATTTACCATAGAGTTATCAATTTTATAAGCCCATTCAATTTTTTTGTCTGAAGTATTAATTGCATATACAACTCCGTTTTTTGTGCCAAAAAATACATTGCCATCCTGTTCAATCAGCATGGAAGGGGTGTGCTCATAGCCGTATCCAACATTTAATTTCCATGCAACCTGCGGTTTGTCTTTATTTGTAAAAAAAACTGTTAGTGTATCGTTCATTGTTTTTCCATAGATAAAATTACCATCATCGGAAATACCAATTGATTCACGAACGGTTGATTCATTGGTACGCCACAATGTTTTACCTGTACGTATATCTATTGCGGATAAATATCTATCGGGTGCAACAACATAAATAACATCATCTTTAATAACAGGGATACAGGCAGCAGGTGAATAATTTTTTATGGGAGAGCCATTACTCCACTTCCAGTTTAGTTTTCCACTATCTCTGTTAATAGAATACAAGTAAGTATCCCATGCCCCAAAGATGATTGCATCCCGGTAAATAACAGGTGTGCTAACAACAGGACCATTTAAACCCTCGAAGTTCCATATCTCTTTCCCCGAGTTTAAATCTATTGCTCTGAAAAAATGATCACTTCCGCCGATGTAAAGCACACTGTTTTCAAATGCCGGTTGATATTTGCCCGGAGGATATATTGTTCCACTACTTGCAATGGTTGGTGAGCCTAATACCGCAGCGCCTGTTTTAAACTTCCAAAGTAGTTTGCCATTCTCATTCAAACAATACACATTGCCATCTGTGCTTCCTAAAACAATTTTATTTAGATGAATAGCGGGTGATGAATAAATTGAGCCTCCTGTTTTAAAAGTCCACTTCCGGTTTCCGTTTTTTAACGATAATGCAGTAACTGTTCCCTGTTGATTTCCAAAGACAACAAGGTCTTTTATAACAGCAGGTGTAGAAATAACATTTGCTTCTGAACTAAACATCCACTTTGCTTTTACCTGCGGATATTTTTTATTAATACTATAGTCGGGTCTTATAAATTTTTTTGTAAGATCATAATTGTGCTGTTCAACTTTTATTCCTGCCCACTTTTTCATGTTACCACTAACAGGCTTTCTTTCAGTAAATAAAATTGAATCAATTGTTACATCAACCAAATTATATCCGCCCTCAGTTTGTTTTGCCCGCAGGTTCGATCTTCCCATTACACCGGGAATATCCTCAAAATCAAAAACTTTATTAGTATGC
This sequence comes from Chitinophagales bacterium 65-1, assembly GCA_002050465.1. GTDB lineage: Bacteria > Bacteroidota > Bacteroidia > Chitinophagales > Chitinophagaceae > Ginsengibacter. Next base: position 30,734 of record MWYX01000054.1, on the reverse strand, counting down.
CCATGCCCGCATAGGAATAAAATGGTGTTTCGTTTTTTAAACAGGTCTATCACTTCATACCAGTTATCCATTGAATTATTCATCGGGTAATGGTTTAAAAAAATTACAGGCATAGTAACTGAAGTTGTATCAAGAATTTTTTTCATCCACGTCATGGCATCACGGGGAATATGTCCATCGCTCATTCTAACATATGGGCCTGAAGAGCAAGTAAGTATCCCATGCCCCAAAGATGATTGCATCCCGGTAAATAACAGGTGTGCTAACAACAGGACCATTTAAACCCTCGAAGTTCCATATCTCTTTCCCCGAGTTTAAATCTATTGCTCTGAAAAAATGATCACTTCCGCCGATGTAAAGCACACTGTTTTCAAATGCCGGTTGATATTTGCCCGGAGGATATATTGTTCCACTACTTGCAATGGTTGGTGAGCCTAATACCGCAGCGCCTGTTTTAAACTTCCAAAGTAGTTTGCCATTCTCATTCAAACAATACACATTGCCATCTGTGCTTCCTAAAACAATTTTATTTAGATGAATAGCGGGTGATGAATAAATTGAGCCTCCTGTTTTAAAAGTCCACTTCCGGTTTCCGTTTTTTAACGATAATGCAGTAACTGTTCCCTGTTGATTTCCAAAAACAACAAGGTCTTTTATAACAGCAGGTGTAGAAATAACATTTGCTTCTGAACTAAACATCCACTTTGCTTTTACCTGCGGATATTTTTTATTAATACTATAGTCGGGTCTTATAAATTTTTTTGTAAGATCATAATTGTGCTGTTCAACTTTTATTCCTGCCCACTTTTTCATGTTACCACTAACAGGCTTTCTTTCAGTAAATAAAATTGAATCAATTGTTACATCAACCAAATTATATCCGCCCTCAGTTTGTTTTGCCCGCAGGTTCGATCTTCCCATTACACCGGGAATATCCTCAAAATCAAAAACTTTATTAGTATGCCCATGCCCGCATAGGAATAAAATGGTGTTTCGTTTTTTAAACAGGTCTATCACTTCATACCAGTTATCCATTGAATTATTCATCGGGTAATGGTTTAAAAAAATTACAGGCATAGTAACTGAAGTTGTATCAAGAATTTTTTTCATCCACGTCATGGCATCACGGGGAATATGTCCATCGCTCATTCTAACATATGGGCCTGAAGAGCACCCGATAAAGCGTATTCCATTATGATCAAAAATAAACCTGTCGCTGCCAAATGTTGAAATAAAACTCATGCCACCACTTTCACTCCAGCCAACATCGTGATTGCCGGGTATAATATAATATTTCACTCTTAAAGAATCAAATAGCTTTTTTGCTCTTGGTAATTCTTCATCAGTGCCCAGTTCGGTAATATCACCTGTTATTACCACAAAGTCAATATCATTTCTGCTGTTTATATCATTTACTGTTCTTCTCAGATCTTCCTCTGCTTTTCCATCAGGAGATCCAATATGTGTGTCAGAAAGAAATGCAAAACGAAAAGGTTTTATCTGCGCAGTTAAATCCCAACAAAAGATAATTATCAATAAGAGGAGCAATGGCTTTTTCATTAAGGCAAGTTAGGGATTTACTGCATGTTTAGATTATTAAAGGCATCCTTTGGTTAAAATTGCTTTACTTTATTTTATAAATACTAATCTCTTGAAACTTAATAAAACATTTAGCATTTTCCTTCTGGCGTTTTTTATAATGCACGTAACGTTTGCGCAGAAGTATAAAAAGATTCATGATAAAGCCATCGTAATTGACACTCATAATGATATCCTTAATAAATGCTTTGACAGAGGATATAGTTTTGATCAGAACCTTGCAGGCAAAAGCCACTCTGACCTGCAAAGATTTAAAGAGGGGGGAATTGATGTACAAATATTTTCTATCTGGTGTGATGGACTGAAGAAAAATCCTTTTACTTATGCAAACCGGCAAATAGATACTTTATATGCCACTGCTTTGCGTAATCCGGATAAAATGGCGGTTGTTTTTACATCTCAGGAATTATTGAAAACCGTTCAAAAGAAAAAACTAGCAGGTATGATCGGCATTGAAGGCGGGCATATGATAGAAAATGATATTGCTAAATTAGATAGCTTATATAAAAGGGGTGCCCGGTATATGACGCTTACATGGAATAATTCATCTCCATGGGCAACATCTGCAATGGAAGAAACAAATGATTCATTACTGCATCAGCCAAAGGGTTTAAGCAATTTTGGAAAAAACATTGTAAAACGAATGAATCAATTAGGCATGTTGGTAGATCTTAGCCATGTTGGTGAAAGAACGTTTTGGGATGCAATCAATACAACAACAAAACCGGTTCTGGTTTCTCATAGTTGCGTATATAGTCTGGCACCTGCTTTCCGCAATTTAAAAGACGACCAGATAATAGCTGTAGGAAAAAATAGTGGTGTGATACATCTTAACTTTTATTCAGGATTTTTAGATAGTACTTATACCAGGAAAGATGCTACTTTTTCAAAGAGACACCAAACTGAAAAGGACTCCCTCTTAAAAATAAATGCTGAACCATACTTTGCTAAGGAATATCTATATGAAAAATATTACGATGAGGTACAGGCAATAAGGGCTCCCTTCCATTTATTGTTTGATCATATTGATTATATAGTAAAACTAATAGGTGTTGATCATGTAGGATTGGGTTCTGACTTTGATGGTATTAATTCAATGCCTCAGGGGTTAAACGGGGTTACCGATTTTCCTTTAATAACAAAAGAATTATTGTTAAGAGGGTATAGTAAAACAGATATTCGTAAAATTTTAGGTGGTAATTTCCTGCGTATACTCAAAGCAAACGAAAAGAAGTAAGCATAGTATGTGTGAAAAATGTGAACTGATTTTTTGTTCAATTTCTATGTTTAGTGTATGTTACAATTATAAACCCTGTCAAAGCTCCGCTCTCTTTTGATTTTCATCTGTTACTGAAAGAAAAACAATCATTCTGAAATTTATTTCTTTAACCAAAACAACTTTTATGAACACAAAAAATTTTCTAATTGGTGGCCTTGTAGGAGGAGTAGTTTATTTTCTTCTTGGCTGGTTATTTTATGGGAATCTCATGAACCAATATTTCATGGATCATCCCGGTACTGCCACAAATGTCCATAGGCCTATGGAGCAAATGGAGTGGTGGGCGCTGATAGCAGGTAACCTATTATTTGGATTTTTATTGGCTTATGTATTTTCAAAATCAGGAGTGTCTACTCTTTCATCTGGCTTAATTACAGGCGGCATGGTGGGACTTCTGGCATGTTCAGCGTTTGACCTTACGATGTATGGTACCACAAATATTGCCAGCAAAAGCGCAATGGTAGCTGATATCGCTGTTTTTACCATAATGTCCGCGATTGTTGGCGCTGTAATAGGAGCAGTAATAGGAATGATGAACAGGCCACGAGAGGTAATTAACACAAACGTTTAAATGTTGTTTTCATTACCGGAAGATTCCTGATTATCAAATTAATAATTGTAAGGATGCAGAGAAATCTGCATCTTTATTTTTTAATCCATGGTATGCAAAAAGAATTTTTAGGATTACGGACTGCTATTTATAAAGTACCTGATCTGGAAAAAGCCAAACAATGGTACACTAAAGTATTTGAAACAACTCCATATTTTGATATGCCTTTTTACATAGGCTTTAATATTGGCGGTTATGAATTAGGCTTACAGCCGGATGAAAAAAATGAAGCACGGTCAGAAAATATTGAAATATACTGGGGAGTTGATAACGTAGAAACCTCGTATAATCGTTTAATAGAGTTAGGAGCCACCGCTCATCAACCACCGCAAAATGTAGGAGAGGAAATTATTGTTGCCACCGTAAAAGATCCGTGGAAGAATATTATTGGTATTATTTATAATCCCGGATTTAAAGCAGCATAAGATGCCGACACAGATAATAACCAACATAAAGCAGCTTGTAAATGTCAGAGAGCAAACGCATGTATTAAGAGGATCAGAACTGGCTGAATTACCTGTATTGGGAAATGCTTATTTAATTATAGAAAACGGGATCATCGCTGGATATGGCGAAATGAAAGATGCTCCGAAAGCCTTCCCCACCGGGGGAGGTGTGGAGGGGGCCGTACTTCCCGCCTGGTGCGATAGTCACACCCACCTTGTATTTGCAGGCAGCAGGGAAAATGAATTTGTTGATAAAATAAAAGGAATGAGCTATGCGGCCATAGCAGCAAAAGGCGGCGGCATTTTAAACTCTGCAAAAAAATTAAACGAAACTTCAGAGGATGAATTATTTAACCAGGCATGGATGCGGCTGCTAGAGGTAAGCAAACTCGGCACCGGCGCCATTGAAATAAAAAGCGGTTATGGATTATCAGTACAAGGTGAATTAAAAATGCTTCGGGTAATAAAAAAATTAAAAGAGAAGTCTTCGCTTACCATTAAGTCAACTTTTTTAGGCGCACATACTTACCCTGTGGAATACAAAGAAAACCATCAGGGTTACATAGACCTTATCATAAATGAAATGCTCCCTGTTATTGCGAAAGAAAAGCTGGCGGATTACATTGATGTGTTTTGCGAACAAAACTTTTTTTCTACAGAAGAAACAGAAACTATTTGCAAAGCAGGAATGCAGTATGGCTTAAAACCAAAACTGCATGTAAATCAGCTAAACAGCATCGGCGGAATTGAAACAGGAATAAAACTAAATGCCGTTTCCCTTGACCATTTAGAAACACTGTCACCTGCCGAAATAAATGTATTAGGCAATAATCCTCCTCTTCTGAAAGAAGTCTGGATGGGGCTTTGTACTCTGCTGCCAACGGCTGCCTTTTTCCTTCGTATGCCCATGCAGCCAGCAAGGCAACTCATTGATAATGGCGGTGCTGTAGCGCTTGCATCAGATTATAATCCCGGCTCATCACCCGGCGGAAATATGAATTTTGTGGTAGCCCTTAGTTGCATACAAATGAAGATGCTACCCGAAGAAGCTATTAATGCTGCAACCCTTAACGGTGCTTATGCTATGGAAACAGGTAACAATCTGGGAAGCATTACTATTGGTAAAAAAGCAAACCTCATTTTTACAAAGCCAATTCCCTCGCTGGCTTACCTGCCATATTCTTTTTCCACTAATTTAATTGATAAGGTGATGATTGGTGGGGAGTTTATTTGAGAAATTTTTTGTTAGCCGGCAGATGTTTTTCATGGCATCATCGTTGTGTCACTCACTTGTACTGCATACCAATCCGCAGCATTAATTCCCTAGCTCCAAAACCAGAAGACATAAGTACACTCTGAACAAACAAAAGTCTTTGACCATTCTATTGATAATAAACCTTTATGTACACGTACATCTTTTGTGATAAAAAGATTGTTTGAACAAATAGGACAGACAAGCGAATGTCCTTTTACTTCAACTGTTTGAGGTTCTTTCTTTTTAAAGAGTTTCATAATTGGTGTTTGATGTAAGGTAATAAAATCCTCATTGAAACTGATTCATAGCATTTGCATATCTGCACATTTTCCTAACTTCCCCCCATGAAGCATTTTAAATATTACAATAAGGAGGATATTCTAACGCTTACAAAAGTTCGTAGGTTTGAAACTAAACTGGGTGAGCAGATAAAATGTTTTGGAGATAAAAGAACACTGGAAGAAGCATTGCAGCAAACGGACTGCAATTATGTTTTATTCGGCATACCGGAAGATATTGGTGTAAAAGCCAACCTTGGTATTGGTGGCGCAGACTCTGCATGGTTCCCTTTTCTTTCTTCTTTTTTAAATATACAGAGCAACGATTTTTTCAGCGGCGAAAATGTTTTATTACTGGGCCATTTTGATTTTACAGACCTTAAACTTTTAATTGAATCCAATGCCGCAACTGCTGATGAAAAAATAGAAGCTTATCGCCATGCAGTAAATATAATTGATGAAGAAGTAGAGTATTTAGTAAAAACAATTACCCAGTTTAAAAAGATCCCAATAATAATTGGTGGAGGACATAATAATGCTTACCCCGCTATAAAAGGTGCTGCCAAAGGTCTTCATAAAGCTGATCTTCTTCCTTTACCCCAGCTTAATTGCATCAATTTAGATGCTCATGCTGATTACAGGCCAATCGAGGGAAGACACAGCGGCAATGCATTTCGCTATGCTGATGAGGATGGTTATTTAAATAAATATTGCATAATTGCCTTACACGAAAACTATTTACAACAAAACGTATGGATAGATATTGTAAATAATCCGTTTATAGATTGCATAACTTATGAAGATATTTTTATTCATGAAAAGAAGAGTTTTACCCAGGCAATTGCCCACGCTACCGGGTTTACCGAGGAGACTTATACAGCAATAGAGCTTGATCTTGACAGCATAGAAAATACATTATCCAGCGCCATAACTCCCTGCGGACTATCTGCTCTCAATGCCAGGCAATATTTAAATTTTGTTGCAACAGATGCCAAAGTAGCTTACCTGCATATTTGCGAGGGAGCTACAAAAAGCGAAGATGAAAATGAACACAGCAGCACCGGTAAATTAATAAGTTATTTAGTGAGTGATTTTATCAAAGCACATATAACATGAGATGCAATTTCATCCTATAAGATTCCATTCAATAAATACCACTTTGTATTTTCTTGATAACATAAAAAAAGCTGCTTTTGCAAGCAGCCTTTGTAGCTAATAAAATAATTTAAGACGGAATTTTTAATTTCCATCCTGGGTGAATCATATCCGGGTCTTTAATTTTATCCCGGTTTGCTTCATAAATATCCTTCCAGTTTTTGCCAAATTTTTGCCCAATCCCTGATAATGTATCCCCGCTAACAACTTCGTATTCCTGTTGACCTGTACCACCTGATGTTGTAAGATTTAAAACCACTTCACCGGCTCTGTAATCAGGATCAATGGTATTATATACCTGCCAAAGCCTGTCCTTTACCTCTTCGGTAGTGGTACCATCTATATATAAAATATTATCCTGTTCACGAACCTCAAGATTTTTCACTTCTGATTCCTTAGCAGAAGTAATTAATTGACTGTATTTATCTTTTAATGCCATGATTGTAATTTTTTAATATGAATAATTATTTAACCTGTAATTCGTTATTAACACTTTTGGGCTGCAAAGCATTTATAGCTTGCATCAAATTAGGAAGCTGAGATCTTTTTATGGATCCTCTTAAAGTTACTACACCACCAGACACCTCAGCGGTTACCCCGGGATAGGCAGTTACTGCCTGGTTTGCACCCGTGATAAGTGCATTATCTTTATTGATTTCAACCGGTGCCGGAACGGTCAAATTGTTTACAACAGATTTTACGCCTTTAACACTGGCGGCAAGTTCTCCGCATTTTGCTTTACATGCTTCATCTTTACATTCTCCGCTAATAGTAGCAACACCATCAGTTACAGATGCCGATACTGTAGATGCCATTTCAGTGTTGGATTTCAATTTCTTTTCAACATCAGCCTGGATGTCAGCGTCCTTTTTCTGGCAACCAAAAATAAAGGTTGACGAGATTAGTAAGGCAAACAAAAATTTTTTAAGTTTCATTTTTTTAAGTTTTAATTATTGTAAGAGATAATGTAATAATGCCTTATTGAATTATTACCCTGCTGTATTATCAATATACGTGCCTTATATCTGTTTAAAATAAAATATTTTTTCACATTGTCACCAGTTGTAATTTTATATTGTATCTATCTGTCATTACAAACATCATGTGACTGGTAATATTAATAATAAATTACTTCAGTTTAGCAGTTTGCCCGCTGTTATAGCCCTGTCAAAAGAGTTATTTCTGAACCAGTTCTTCAACTCTCTTCTGATTTTTCGGGTTTTCTGGCAGTCAACTACAAATAGTTTTTTTTCATTATTTGCTCAAGTTTCTTTTTGGTAATCCCCAATTCCTGTGGCATTATTTTCCCGTTTTTTGTAAAATCAATTGTGCACAGGGGTGTTTAAATAAAGTATTTAAAAAAATGAACGCGGCATGATCGATTGGAAACTTATGCACAGATGTTAAAAGCCAACAAACGTAGCTTATTCTGCTTTAATTACATTTGCGAAAATTCAAATAACTATTCTTAATGGGAGAGAGTAAAAATCTGTTTGATTATAATGAGGAATCCATTAAAAGTCTCGATTGGAAAGAGCACATTCGCCTGCGACCGGGTATGTATATTGGTAAACTTGGTGATGGCAGCAGCCCCGACGATGGTATTTATGTTTTATTGAAAGAAGTGATTGACAATTGTATTGATGAACATACGATGGGTTTTGGAAAACATGTAGATGTTGAAATTAAAAATAAAACTGTTACTGTTAGAGATTACGGACGGGGCATACCCCTCGGTAAAGTGGTGGATGTGGTAAGTAAAATAAATACCGGGGCAAAGTATGATAGCAAAGCATTTCAAAAAAGTGTAGGGCTTAATGGTGTGGGATCAAAGGCGGTAAATGCATTAAGTGATTATTTCAAAGTAACTGCATTTAGAGAAGGTAAACAAAAAACTGCTGAATTTAAAAAAGGTGTTTTAGTGGCAGATAAAAAAGAAGAAAAAACACCAGAAAGTAATGGTACAGAAATAACATTCGTCCCTGATGAACAAATTTTTAAGAACTATCATTACCTGCCGGACTTCTTAGATAATCAATTTTGGAACTATTGTTTTTTGAATGCAGGCCTTGTAATTAATTGCAATGGTAAAAGATATGTAAGTAAGAACGGGTTGCTCGATCTGCTTCAACGTAAAACAAATGAAGATGAATTACGCTACCCGATAATTCACCTAAAAGCAGAAGATATTGAAGTTGCCCTTACTCATGAAAACCAGTATGGAGAAGAATATTACAGTTTTGTAAATGGACAATTTACAACGCAGGGTGGTACTCATTTATCCGCATTTAAAGAAGGCCTTGTAAAAACTATCCGTGAATTTTATAAAAAAGATTATGACCCTTCTGATGTTAGAGGGAGTATTTGTGCGGCGATAAGTGTGAGGGTTCAGGAACCGGTTTTTGAAAGCCAGACCAAAACAAAGCTGGGTTCACAAATAATGTTTGAGGGAGGTCCGAGCGTAAAAAACTTTATTGGTGATTTTTTGGGAAAGGAATTGAATAATTTTCTTCACAAGAATCCTTCTGTTGCAGAGGCATTAAAAAAACGTATCGAACAAAATGAAAGAGAACGAAAAGAATTAGCAGGCATAAAAAAACTTGCAAACGAGAGAGCCAAAAAAGCTAATCTTCATAATAAAAAATTAAGAGATTGCCGTTTCCATCTGAATGACGAAGCAGAAGGAAAACATAAAGATGTAATAATTGAAAAACAAAAGGAAAGTACGATTTTTATTACGGAAGGTGATAGTGCATCCGGTTCTATCACTAAATCAAGGAATGTTGAAACGCAGGCTGTATTTAGTTTACGGGGCAAGCCATTAAATTGTTTCGGACTTACTAAAAAGGTGGTTTATGAAAATGAAGAATTTAATTTATTGCAACATGCTTTAAATATTGAAGAAGGTTATGAAGATCTTAGATATAACAATATTGTATTTGCAACGGATGCGGATGTTGATGGGATGCATATTCGGTTGTTGTTGATGACCTTCTTTTTACAATTCTTTCCTGACCTTGTAAAGAATGGACATGTATATATACTGGAAACCCCCTTGTTCAGAGTTAGAAATAAGCAGGAAACTATTTATTGTTATGATGAAAGCGAAAAGCAGGAAGCTATAAAAAAACTGGGAAGTAAACCGGAAATCACAAGATTTAAAGGGTTAGGTGAAATTTCGCCTGAAGAGTTTGGAAATTTTATCGGAGAGAATATCCGGCTGCAGCCTGTAATGCTTTTACCTGAAGTTCATATCCAACAGTTGTTGGAATATTATATGGGAAAGAATACACCTTCTCGGCAGGATTTTATCATTGAAAATTTAAAGGTTGAATTAGATTTAGCAGAAGTTAGTGGCATATAATTTATAAACGATAATAAGCATTCAGAATGATTCATATAGTTTTTCAGGAAGCAGATGTTGCGGCGTTAAAAAAAAGTTTTGATCTGGATGGAACTTTGAAAGGAGATATAGTACAGATAAAGGATGATTATGCGGTAGGTACTATCAACAATATTTTTACAGAGGAAGGAATTGAAAACCGAAAGCAATGGTGGCGTGAGGTGTTGGCCGGGACTGATTATGATGGTAAAGTTGATACTGGTGAAGTTGATGACAATAAAACGGTTACTGCTCTTATTGCTAAGTTAATTAATGAACCGGAAGAGTTTATATGGATATGGGTGGCACAAAATAAACATGATGTATCCGGGTATTATTGGTTAATCAGCCAGTTGAAACCCTTTCATGGAAGAGTATATGTTTTATATCTCAATAATCTCCCTTTTATTAATGATAAGGGGAATATTTTTTATCCAGCTAACATTTTTGAAATACCGGCTAAAGAATTTTTAAAAGCGAAGAAATTAGCCAGGCAAATTACCCTTAGCGAATTTGAAATTGATCCGGATGAATGGATAAGGCTGGGCAATGAGAACAAAGGTGTCAGGACATTGGAAGGTGGAAAAAAACTCATTCAACATGATTATGATTATTATGATAATGAGGTTTTAAAATTCATTACCCCTGATTGGCAAAAAGTAAATAAGCTTTTTCATTCTTTTTTTTCCAAATCAAAAAATACTACCGGCGATGCCTACCTGTTGTGGCGTTTGAAATTGATGATAGCAAATGGAAAGATAGATGCACAGGGAGAAATAAAAGGAATGAAAGACTTTGAAGTGAAGTTGAAAGAAAATGTTCAATAATCAATATTCAATGCTCAATATTCAATTGACATAATTATGAATGAAAGAAAATTTGACTTAGAGGATAGATTAGTAGATTATGTCTGTAGAATGATTGATGTTGTTGAAGCCCTTCCTGCTACAAGAACCGGAAATTATATTGCCGGTCAGCTTATAAGATCTTGCCATTCACCTGCTTTTAATTATGGAGAAGTACAGGCTGCAGAATCAAGGAATGATTTTATTCATAAGATGAAAGTAGTATTGAAGGAATTAAAAGAATGCAGGGTTGCATTGAAAATTATTATAAAAAAGCAATTAATAAAGCCTGTTTCCAATCTTGATAGTATTTTTCAGGAAACACAGCAACTTATTGCTATAGTTGCCAAGAGTATTGAAACTGCGAATAAAAATAAATCTAATGAGGAGCATTAAAGACTTCCATGCATTGAGAATTGAATATTGAGAATTGATTATTGAAAATTGTTTTAAAAAAAATGACTAAAACTGTAAAAGAAGATTATGCTCACAGTGATTCCGGTGTAAGCGGGCAATACAAAACATGGTTTTTAGATTATGCCAGTTACGTAATATTAGAAAGGGCTGTACCTGCAATTGAAGATGGATTAAAACCTGTGCAGCGCCGTATTTTACATGCTATGAAGGAAATGGATGATGGGCGGTTTAATAAAGTTGCCAACATTATTGGGCAAAGCATGCAATATCATCCGCATGGGGATGTAAGTATTGGTGATGCTTTAGTAAACCTGGGACAAAAGAACCTGCTGATAGAAACGCAGGGAAATTGGGGAGATGTTAGAACAGGTGATGACGCAGCAGCACCAAGGTATATTGAAGCAAGGCTTAGCAAATTTGCTTTAGACGTTGCCTTCAATAATAAAACCACCGAATGGCAACTTAGTTATGATGGAAGAAAGAACGAGCCGGTAACACTCCCAATGAAATTTCCATTATTGCTTGCACAGGGTGCAGAAGGAATTGCAGTGGGTTTGGCAACAAAGATTTTACCTCATAATTTTTGTGAACTTATCGAGGCTTCGATAAGATATTTGCGTGGCAAAAAGTTTGAATTATTTCCTGATTTTGCAACGGGGGGTATGGTTGATGTTACTAATTACAATGAAGGTAAGCGTGGCGGCAAAATAAGGGTAAGAGCAAAAATTGAGGAGCTTGATAAAAAGAATCTTGTGATACGTGATGTGCCTTATGGAATTACAACTTCGCAGTTGATAGACTCGATTGTTAGAGCCAATGACGGTGGCAAGATCAAGATAAAAAAGGTAACTGATAACACCGCTGCTGAAGTTGAAATAGCAATTGAGCTTGCACCCGGCATTTCTCCGGATATTACTATTGATGCACTGTATGCCTTCACTGATTGTGAAGTTTCTATTTCTCCAAATGCATGTGTAATTGTTGCACATAAGCCTGCTTTTTTAGCGATACCTGAATTGCTGAAGATATCTGCAGATAACACCAAAGAATTATTAAAAAGAGAATTGGAAATAAAACTGGCAGAACTTCATGAAAAATGGCATTATACTTCTTTGGAAAAAATATTCTTTGAAGAAAAGATCTATAAAGAGCTTGAGAAGAAACACGAAACATGGGAGAAAGTTTTACTGGCAATTGATAAGGCATTCAATCCGTTTAAAAAGCTTTTGAAAAGAGAGATCACCAGGGAAGATATTGTAAAGCTAACTGAGAAACCTGTTCGCAGAATTTATAAGCTGGATATTGATGAACTGAATGATCAGATTAAAAATTTAGAAGCAGACATAAAGCAGGTTAAGTATGATATTGAACACCTGACTGATTATGCAGTGGCTTATTATGAGGGGCTTCTAAAAAAATATGGAAAAGGCAATGAAAGAAAAACTGAGATTAAGCTCTTTGATACTATCCAGGCAAAAAATGTTGCTATTGCCAATACAAAAATTTATGTAAACCGGGCTGATGGCTTTATCGGTACAGGATTGAAGAAAGATGAATTGATTGGTGAAGTTTCTGATCTTGATGATATAATTGCTTTTACTAAAGCAGGCAAGATGAAAGTTGTAAAGGTTGCTGATAAAACTTTTATTGGAAAAGACATTATTCATGTAGATGTGTTTAAGAAAAATGATGAACGCACTACTTACAACATGATATATTTTGATGGGAAGCAGAAAAGTTTTGCAAAACGATTTAATGTTACCGGTATTACAAGAGATAAAGAATATGAGGTGGTAAAAGGAGATGATAAGGCTAAAGTACATTACCTGAGTGTAAATCCAAATGGGGAAGCAGAAGTGGTGAAGATTATTTTAAGCCCTAATTCTTCTGCAAGAAATAAAGAGTTTGATTTCTATTTTGAAGAAATGGAAATTAAGGGCAGAAGTAGTTTGGGAAACCAGGTTACTAAGTATACAATTAAATCAGTAAGGTTAAAAGAAAAGGGCAAATCAACTTTAGATGGACGCAGGCTTTGGTTTGATGTAACATTTGGAAGATTAAATACAGAAGAAAAAGGAAGTCTCCTGGGTAATTTTGACGGGGATGATAAAATACTGGTAATATATTATGATGGCCATTATGAAATAGTTGACCAGGAACTTACCCAGCGGTTTGATGTGAATAATATTGCATTGATACAAAAATTTAATCCTGAAAAAATTGTTACTGCAGTTTACCTTGATAAAGAAAAGTTACAGTTTAATATAAAGCGTTTTAAAATTGAAACAACAACACTTAATAGTAAATTCTATTTTATTAAAGAAGGAGAAGGCAATAAATTAATTAAAGTAACTACTGATGAAGAACCTGTTCTTGCTGTACAAAGTGGACGGGGCTCCCAGGTAAGAAAGGCAAAAATTAAATTAAACAAAATGGTTGAAGTGATGGGGTGGCGTGCCATCGGAACCAAGCTTACTGATTATAATAAAAGTGTAGAAATGGATTGGGATAAAAAAGAAAAAGAAAATCCGCAGAAAGAATTATTTTAATTAAGAGCAACATTAAATTCTTCTTTCTTAAAATCTGTTTTGCTGTAATCCCTGATAACATTATACAATGTATCTCTTTCAACAGGAGTACGATCTACCTGCCTGATCAGTGTTACTAATTCTTCAGTTGTCATTGCAGGGTTTTGTTCTTCACTTCCTGCCATTGAATATATCTTTGTTGAATCATCAATAGTTCCATCAATATCATTTACACCAAACGAAAGAGTAAGTTGTGCATTCTGCCTTCCCAGCATTGGCCAATAAGCTTTCAGGTGTGGAAAGTTGTCTAAATAAATTCTTGCAACTGCATACATCTTCATATCCTCAACAATTGAGGATTCTCTAACATCACTCATATCATTGTTTCTATTGCGAAACTTAAGCGGGATAAAAGTATTAAAGCCATGAGTTTTATCCTGCAACTCTCTTAATCTTCTCATATGATCTATGCGATGTGAATAATTTTCGATATGGCCATATAGCATGGTAGCATTCGTATGCATGCCCAGGTTATGCGCTGTTTCGTGAATGTGAAGCCACCCCTCTGCATCAACCTTATCATTACAGATCTGCATTCTTATTTCAGGGTGAAATATTTCTGCACCGCCACCGGGTAATGAATTCAAACCTGCTTCGTGTAGTTTTTTCATTCCTTCCTCAACCCTGAGTTTAGCTTTACGAAACATATAATCCAACTCAACCGCAGTAAAACCTTTAATGTGTAACTCCGGTCTGTGTTGTTTTATTTTTTGTAATAACTCACAAAAAAATTCAAGGTTCATTTTGGGATGAACCCCGCCTACAATGTGTACTTCAGTAATGGGATTGTTATCATAGCTTTTTACAATATCAAGCATCTGCTGCATACTCAATTCCCAACCCTCATCACGGTGTGCATATAACCTGGAGTAAGAACAAAACTTACAGGCAAACACACAAACATTGGTGGGTTCTATATGAAAATTTCTATTGAAATAAGTTTTATCTCCATGAAGATCTTCTCTTATATAATTAGCCAGTGTACCTAAAAAAGAAAGACTTCCTTTTTCAAATAATGCTGCCGCATCGTCATCAGTTATTCTTTCTTTTCGGAAAACTTTTTCTGAGATATTTTTAAGATGATTATCTGTAACGGCTTCTGAAATTAAAGTGCCGGTTATATCTTTTTTCATGAATCGTATTAAACAACAAAGGTACTTTAATGAATATTGGTAAAAAATAAATGAGGCAGCCTTTAGAAAGTATAACTTAATTTTTTACCACCCGTTCAACAATTATTTTATCCTTATACGTAAGATTCAATAAATAAACTCCTTTAGAAAGATTTCCAACATCAACAGTTATTAAACCGCTAACCTGCCCGTCAACTATTTTTTCCCAAACCGTTTGTCCTATTGAGTTATAGAGGGTTATTTTTTGAAGATTAATGGGCGGAAATTGATGCTGAATTACAAAAGAATTTAAAAAAGGATTTGGATAAATAAGATAACCCTGGTCTTTTAATCGTTGGGGTAAAGTAATTCCAAAAATATTTATATTATCTATATAAAGATTGTTTTGCTTATTGCTTTTTGCTACAAAATATAATTGGAAGCTTGGGGTATTAATAAAGGGTGCCAGATCAACTTTGATATTTTTCCAATCTCTTCCGCCAGGAATAAATCTTCCATTTGCTGTAGTTGTTCGCAGATCAGCGCCCCATTTTTTCCAAACAGTACTGAATGTCTGTCCGCAATTTCTACTAATCTGAAGTTCCAACGTATCTATGTTACCATTTGCACCATTGTTTCCCAGGGCATACGCCAGATCAAATGATATAAATAATGAGTCAAAAGCCGAAATGCCTGTTATTATGGGAGAAACAAATTTATCAATGGTTTTTGTTACAGTGTAATCAAAATTTCTTATCACCATCGAAGCACTTCCGGATTTGGCTGCCGTGGTAGTTCTTTCCCATGTAATTAAACCATCAGGATTATCTACAGCCCAGTTGATGGGAGGAAATACAGGTGATTCAAAACCTTCTGTTACCGGAATATTTAACCTGCCCACTAATGTAAATACTTTTGTAAGTGTATCATTAGAGGGATTTTGATCCCTGGAACTTATAGTTGTTAAAACATCAGAGATAAAAACTTTTATGGTATGCATCCCGGGCGTAACAGTAAATGGAGGATTTAATGTTACGCTCAATTGCTGGCCCGGTGATAAGTTTAAGGAATTTAAAGTAGTTATAACAGGAGCACCATTATCAATACTATAAGATATATTAACACTTGCTATAGTTTCACTTCCCGTATTTTTCACTATTACTACTGGTGTTACAGATGGAGAACAGATTATTGCACCCGGCTGCTCTATTGAAATAAGTTGCAAATCTCCGGGGCCAGACTTAGCGATATTTATATTATCAAGAAATATGTTATTACCAAAACGATTTGTATTTCTAAAGGCAACAATAATATTACCGGAGGATAACAGGTTTCCGGAAATCGATACTTTATCTGTTCGCCAATCGGAATTTGCCGGTGTTAAATAAGCTAATGTAGAAGTATCGGCGGTTGCAAGTTCGGCGCCCCATTTTTTATATACTGTAGTAAAGGTAGCGCCACAATCACTGGAAATAAGGACACTTAATGTATCATAATTTATCGGATCCGGATAATATTTATGAGCTACATCAAAGGAAATAACAATAGCTGAGTCAGTTGGTGAAAAAATAATTTTTGGCGTTCTCAATTCATCAATTCGCCCTGAATCATCATTATTATAATTATCAATTGTTGCCGAAAAGTTACTGTTATGTCCGGGTGATACCCTAACCCATGTATAATCTCCATTCGGATTGAAGATCGTCCATCCCGGAGGAGGAAATGTACTGCCCTCAAAACCTTCACTTACAGGAATTGGAAGTGGTGCTGCAACAGTCAGCGTGGTTATAAGTGTATCGTTTGAAGGTACCT
Organism: Chitinophagales bacterium 65-1; assembly: GCA_002050465.1. Classification (GTDB taxonomy): domain Bacteria; phylum Bacteroidota; class Bacteroidia; order Chitinophagales; family Chitinophagaceae; genus Ginsengibacter. The sequence goes on along the minus strand of MWYX01000054.1, from coordinate 13,956 downwards.
GATCAGGATTTACACCATTTGGGTTTGCTGTATAAAATTTAATGGTATACGTTCCGGTGGTTACCAGTACAGATGGAAAACTTACAACTGTTGTATATCCAAAAGGAAGATTCGGGGAAATATTTATATTAATTGGTATTCCACCATTTATTATCATTCCAACGGTAACTGTATTGATAGTGTTTAAGCCATTATTTCTTATCCTTACTTTTGGTATAAAATTACCCGGGCAGGAGAGGATAGACTCATAAGAAAGCGAAGTGCATCCAACCACTTCAAAGCCTCCGGGATTTACTGTTTGGAATGGCGAAGCATCAATTGTAACAGTACCCGGTGGGTTTAAAGCAGCAACGGATGTTTTTAATCCAGCCCTGCAGTTATCAACTATCCATTCCATTCGCTCTACCTGTTTTTTTGTAAACATGCTGTAGCAGGCATCCTGGGTATAATCCATAAAATCCTGGTACATTATTCCGGGTGGAACAGGAGAACATGAATCGATTTTAATTCCGGCAGGGCAATCAGTTGTTTCTGACGCCTGATTAGGTGTATCTCCAACATCAGATACAGTATTGCCCTGCCCTTCAGGATTAAAAAGTGATGGAGGTAAAATGCATGATGATCCTACTGTAGTTAAACTTTTAAAATCATCTCCCGTACAAGCGGAGACATCATCGCCCCAAATATGTAATAGGCCAAGGTAATGTCCTGTTTCATGCACCGTAGTTCTGCCTAAATTATATTTAGGTAATGTATAACAGGGATTATTTCCCCAGCTTCTAACGTTTATAAAAACGCCATCATCTGCAATATTACCTGCTGTAGGAAATTGTGCATAACCTAGTATTCCTTGTTTTGAGGCTTCATTCCCAACCCAAAAATTTAAATATGAATTAGGATCCCATGCATCGGCACCGCCCAATGAAGATCGTTTTATAGGATCAACCAGTTCAAATGCATTTGACCCGATGCTGCTGCGTACCCTGTTAATACCATTGGTAATCGTACCGGAAGGTGTTCTTCGGGCCAAAGCAAATCTTATCTGGCTATGCCCTCGTACAGCCTGAAATTCAGGGGGTATATTAGTACTATCCGGGTTAAAGCCTGAAAAATCTAAATTTAATTTGGCTATTTGAAATTCCACATCTGCATCAGTAACAAAATAAGGGTTATTTAAAACTATATGTACTACAACCGGGATTGTTATAATTGCATTTGTACGATAAGTAGTTGCAGAACGCCCGGATGGAGTTACCTGTGAAATTTGTTGCGATGCGATTCTTGCCTGCGCATCAGACCGGAGAAATTTTTCTATCCTCAGCATAGTGCCGCATCGGGTGATACCTTCTTTATTTTTTACCTGCCCGTCTGGGTGGCCGGTTTGAGAAAAAATTATTGTGGTAAGAATTACCGAACAAAGAGTTAGTACAATTTTTTTCAACACTAATATTTTAATTCGGAATTCCGGTATAAGTAAATTAAGATAACGAGGTATTTTACTATCCTTTAAAATTAAGATTTATTTTACTAGCCTGATAAAGTGAATTACTAAATCTATATCTTTCAAAATAAAAAACCGTATTATTATTTACGAATTTTTAAACCGCTAGGTTTACAATATTGGCTCTCATTAAATTTCAAACTAAAAACAGATTAAAATGAGTATTAAATTCCGGCTTACACTAATGAGCTTCCTGCAATTTTTTGTTTGGGGTGCCTGGTTAATAACAATTGCTACTTATTTTTTTACAAATAATTTAGGAAGCGGAGTACAATTCGGAGCTATATTTTCCACGCTTGCACTTTCTTCTCTTTTTATGCCTGCTATTGCAGGTATAATTGCAGATAAATGGCTAAATGCTGAAAAGCTTTACGGAATATTACACATTTTGTATGGTTTGATATTGTTTTATGTTCCGCAGGTAAATGATGCTGATACATTGTATTATGTAATATTTGCGGCAATGATTTGTTATATGCCTACTATTTCTTTATCTAATTCCATCGCCTATACAATTTTAAAGAATAATAAATTTGATGTTATAAAAGATTTTCCTCCCATCCGTGTATGGGGAACCATCGGTTTTATAGTTGCCATGTGGATCACCAATCTTTCGGGCAGTAAGGCAAATTCCAATCAATTTATAATTGCAGGTGTTATGGCTATAGTGTTAGGGATCTATTCCTTTACGCTGCCCAAATGCCCGCCGGAAAAAGCAATTTCAAAAAATGCCTCTTTAATTGAGCAATTAGGATTAAATGCCTTCAGGTTGTTCTCCAAATATAAGATGGCTTTGTTTTTTATCTTCTCAATGTTTTTAGGCGCCGCATTGCAGCTAACTAATATGTATGGGGATACTTTTCTCGACGATTTTAAAAAAGATCCAGATTACGGACCTGATTCTTTTGTGGTGAAGTATTCTACCATCATCATGTCCATTTCACAAATTTCTGAAACGCTCTTTATCCTAACCATTCCCTTTTTCCTTAAAAGATTTGGCATCAAAAAAGTTATGCTGTTTTCAATGTTAGCATGGGTGTTGCGCTTTGGTTTGTTTTCATACGGTAACCCGGAAGAAGGGCTGTGGATGATAATCCTTTCCTGTATTGTATATGGAATGGCATTTGATTTCTTTAATATATCAGGGTCGTTATTTGTAGAAACCAATACCAGCCCCCAGATAAGGTCAAGCGCACAGGGATTATTTATGATGATGACAAATGGGGTAGGAGCCTATCTCGGCAGTAAGCTAAGTGGTTACATGATTGATAAATATTACCTTTTACCAAATGGAGATAAAGACTGGCATGGCATCTGGTTAGCCTTTGCAATGTATGCATTTATAATCGCCATTCTTTTTATGGTATTTTTTAAGCATAAGCATGATCCAGGTGCCATTAGAAATACGCATCCTGAACCTGTATTACCGGTTGATTAAAAAATATTTTGATAGAGCCTGATTATGGGATCAAGCACTGATAATACCAATTAATTTTTAGAGAATATTGGTACGATGGTCAATACTCAATTTGATCTTTTTGTGGTTCTTTCATTAGGCATATCAGTTACACCACGTCTTGGAGTATTATCCAAGATCATTTGCCACCTTTCCTGTTGGGTAGGCGTTAGCAGACTCATGATCTTATTTTTTCTGTCAGCCTTTATTGCTTCGGTTTTTTTAGCAATGGATTTAGGTGATTGCTTTTTATTAAGGGCTTTGATTTTAGCCTGGGCTGCTTTATCTATTTTTAATATCTGTGTCTCCTGATTTTTTGTTAAATGCAATTCCCTCTTCATTTTTACAAACCAATCACTATCACTTTTCTTTTGAGAGAAAACCGGAGATAGGAATAATATAAATGCAATTACCGAAAATAAAAATTTCATATCGGCTTTAACTATTTCAATGCTTCAATCTTTTTTACAAAATTAGCTTTTGGTTGAGCGCCTACTAATTTATCAACTACTTTTCCGCCTTTTACAAAGAGTATGGCTGGTATAGAAGTAATTCCATAGTTCATACTTATTTGTGGGTTAGAATCAACATTTACCTTACCAACATTCACTTTCCCATCATAATCTTTTGCAAGTTCTTCAATTACGGGTCCTATTGCACGGCAGGGCCCACACCATTCTGCCCAAAAATCAATAACTGATAATTTCTCTGAATCTAAAACTTCCTCTTTAAAGTTTGCATCTGTGAATTCGTGTGCCATATCTTAAAATTGTTTAAAGGTTTAATTGTTTAATAGTTTACTGGAACGTAAACTTGTTCATTAGTCTGCAAAATTACATCCAATATTTAAAAAAAGTTATTTTGACATATACACATCATGTTAATTCCACCTGTACTTCTAATTCTGGCTTTTGTTGCAGGAACTTAGCCATTTCGTCATTCATTTCAAATCCATTCTCCAAAGAATACATTCCTACTTTAAGCTTTGATGCGGGTTCTGATAGACAAAACTTCAGGCTTGATCTTCCGGGAAATTTTTTTACATTTTTTTCTACAAAGTCAATGATATTTCCATCAATAAATTTCGGATGAGTTTCTATCTGGAGTTTCTTTGTACAGCTTTTCATCATGCTTTCAAGTAAACAAATGCTGTTTACTTTAAATTCAAATTCTGCTTTATTATACCGTTGCCTGAAACAACCTGTAATAAAAATCACCCTTCCTGCTTCTAAATAGTTACTGAATTTTACATAATCATCGCTCCATAAAGTAAGTTCCATTTTAGCTGTATAATCTTCAATGTGAAACACGCCATATTTATTTCCGTTTTTTGATATGCGATGTTGGGCTTCGGCAACCAGTCCCGCCATTCTAAAATTTCTTCCGGGATTTGGGTGCAGGTGTACCGCTTCTTTAAATTCATTAAATTCTGCAATAGCAGTGAGACCGTAATATTTTATTTCGAATTTAAAATTATCCAGCGGATGCCCGCTGATGTATATGCCAATAACATCTTTTTCATGATCCAATAATTTTATTAAGGGCCATTGCTCGCATTCATACAATTTTGGCGGATTAACTTCCTCCATTTGCAGATCACCAAACAAAGTATTTGAACTGCTGCTCAATTGTGCCTGGTATTGATTTCCGAACCGGATTATTTTTTCCAGCCCATTTGCATTATCACCGGGAGCTATATAAAAATATTGTGCCCGATGAATATTATTAAAACAATCAAAAGCACCTGCGTAGGCAAGACTTTCCAATGATTTTTTATTTACTGTTCTTTGATTTACTCTTTTAATGAGATCATAAATGGATGAGAAGTGTCCACGTTTATCTCTTTCTTCAATAATACCTTCTATTGCAGCTTCGCCCACACCTTTCATCCCACTAAATCCGAATCGTATCTCTCCTTTTTTATTTACAGCAAAACCTTTTTGTGATTCATTAATATCCGGCCCCAGTACTTTCAAACCCATGCGCTTGCATTCTTCCATAAAGAAAGTGATCTTTTCAATACTGCCTGAATGGTTTAACACTGCAGCCATATATTCACTGGGATAATGCGCTTTTAAATAAGCAGTTTGATAAGCAACCAATGCATAACAGGTAGAGTGGGATTTATTAAATGCGTACTGTGCAAATGCTTCCCAGTCATGCCAAATTTTTTCTAACTTTTCTGCAGAGTGGCCATTCGCAGTTCCACCTTTAATGAACTGCTCTTTCATCTGTGCAAGAACAGAACGTTGTTTTTTACCCATTGCCTTACGCAAAACATCTGCATCGCCTTTGCTAAAGTTGGCAAGCATTTGAGAAAGCAACATCACCTGCTCCTGGTAAACCGTGATGCCATAGGTATCTTTCAATATCTCCTCCATTTCAGGGAGATCATAATTTATCGGCTCCCTTCCATGCTTGCGTTCAATATAACTTGGGATATATAACATTGGCCCCGGACGAAACAAGGCATTCATTGCAATAAGATCGTTAAAGGTATCTGGCTTAAGCTCCCTCAAGTGTTTTTGCATTCCCACACTTTCAAACTGGAAAGTTCCATTGGTATCAGCACGCTGGTAAAGCTTATAGGTTGGTTCATCATCTAATGAAAGTGTATCCAGATCAATAACTACTCCATGATTTTGTTTGATAAGATGTAAAGCTGTTTTCAAAATGCTCAAGGTTCTTAAACCCAAAAAATCCATTTTTAAAACACCAGCTGACTCAATATTATTTCCATCAATTTGGGTAAGCCATAAATCAGAGTCTTTTGAACAGGCAACAGGGATTAATTCCGTAAGATCTTTCGGTGCAATAATAATGGCCGATGCATGTATACCTGTATTCCGAACAGAACCCTCTAAAATTTCAGCTTCATGCAACACTTTCGCCTGCATATCATTTCCTTTATATATCTCCCTGAGCTTTTTTATATTTTCAAGATCATCACTTCCTACACCTTCCTCCTGCAAAGACTTTTCTCCTGTAAGGGGTGCCTGCAACACCCTTCGCAAAGATGTACCGGGGCGGTCAGGTACAAGCTTTGCCAACGCATTACTCTCCGGTAACGGAAGATCCATTACACGGGCAACATCTTTAATACTCATTTTTGCGGCCATGGTGCCATAAGTAATAATCTGGGCTACCTGGTTCTTTCCATATTTTTCTACAACATAATTTAACACTTTCTGTCGCCCCTCATCATCAAAATCCGTATCAATATCCGGCATTGATTTACGGTCAGGATTTAAAAACCTTTCGAAAAGGAGATTATATTTTATAGGATCAATATTGGTAATGCCTATACAATAGGCAACCACAGAACCTGCAGCCGAGCCACGGCCGGGGCCAACAAATACACCCATTTTTTTTCCGGCTATAATAAAATCACTAACAATTAAAAAGTAACCGGCAAAACCCATTGTTTTAATAGTAAACAATTCAAAGTTCAAACGCTCTTCAATTTCAGGGGTCAGCTCTTTATATCGTTCCTTTGCTCCGGTCCATGTAAGATGCTCCAGGTATTCATCCTGCGAGTTAAATTCTTTTGGCACAGTAAAGTGTGGTAATAAAATATCTCTCTTCAGATCAAGCACATCAATCTTATCAACTATTTCATTTGTATTATCCAACGCTTCGCCAATATCATCAAACACTGACTGCATTTCTGCCGTGTTCTTAAAATAGAACTGATTGTTAGGAAATGCAAAACGTTTATTCTTTATTGATACGTCATCATCTGTAAATTCTCTCAATGCAGGTGTAGATTGCTTTTCCCCGGTGTTAATACAAAGTAAAATATCATGAGCATTAAAATCTTTTTCATCTACATAATGTGAATCATTGCTGGCAATAACTTTTACTCCATATTGTTTTGCAAATTTCAATAATACCAGGTTCACTTTATCCTGATCAGGTATGCCATGCCTTTGCAGTTCCACATAATAATCTTTTTGAAAAATATTAAGCCACCATTTAAATTCATTCTCTGCTTCTTCTTCTCCTTTTTTTAAAATTGTTTGCGGTACCAATGCACCCAAACAACAGGTGGTGGCAATTAACCCTTCATGATGTTTATGAATTAATTCTTTGTCAATCCTTGGATATTTTGAATACATACCTTCTATGTATCCTGCAGAGGTTAGCTTAACTAAATTTTTATAACCTGTTTCGTTTTTTGCCAGCAGTATCTGGTGATGGCGCGGATCTTTATCTTCTTTACTGAATTGTTTTTTATGTCTGTTCTCTGTAATGTAAAATTCGCAGCCTACAATGGGTTTTACTTTTAAAGAGCCATCTTCATTTTTATGGTTATATGCCTGCTTTACAAATTCAAATACACCAAACATATTCCCATGATCAGAAATTGCTACTGCGGGCATTCCATCTGCAATTGCTTTACTGTATAAGTTTTTTATTGATGCGGCACCATCCAGCAAAGAGAATTGTGTATGAACATGCAGATGGGAGAACTTCATAGATATTTATTTCAAAAATATTTCTGCAAATATCGTGAAAACATAAGCGGGAATTTTTACATTTTTCCCCATGAACACGACTAACTTATTTTGTTGCTACAATGCCTGCAAAGGACGTAATTCCTATGTTAGGTTGTTTATAACAATATGTCACTTTACTTTTGTCAACGCTTAAGAAAATACTTTTAAACCCTGCATATACGTCTTCCCACGTGTATGTTACAAAATCTAATAAGCATGAAAAATGTGGTAGTATTATTTACCCTGCTATTTGCATGTGGTACAGGTATAAAGGCTCAAATTTCAGCAAATATTTTAAAAATTGTTAACGCACAAAAACTTCTTGCTATAAATTTTATAAATAATATTCGCTTTCCTACCCAGGAATTTACGATCTCCTCAAATACCAATTCTTCTACTGCTAAAACTACAATCGGGAATAATATTGAGACCATATCCGGAATACAATTTAAATATGCGATAATGTTAGATGTGGAGGTTGAAACATTAAGCGATCCAAGGCTTTTAAGGTTTATTGAAGAATGGTATGGTACACGGTATAGGATGGGGGGAACTACTAAAAAGGGGGTTGACTGCAGTGCTTTCAGTGGTACATTATTATCTTCTATTTATTCTTTCAGTTTACCACGAACAGCAAGAGAGCAATATAAAATTTGTGAGCGTGTAAAAAAAGATGAGTTGTTGGCAGGTGACCTTGTTTTTTTTAATACCCGTGGTGGTGTATCTCATGTTGGTGTTTACCTTGCCAATAATCGTTTTGTTCATTCATCATCAAGCAATGGAGTAGTAATAAGCAACCTTGATGATAATTATTATGCTAAAAAGTTTATTGGTGGGGGAAGAATAAATCAATAATAGTCTGAACCAGGATTTATAGGATTGGGCCAACCGTCCAAATCTTTAAATAATCTGGAGCAAACAATCTCCCTTAAATTATTTTGTTTCCTTTTAATCTTATAATCTCTGAATCATGGTTCAGAAGTTCTTTTTTCTAATTCCTGCTTTAGTTTGTATTATTTCCCATACTGGCAATACATCAGGCGATAATTTAAAATAAATTACACTACCTCCATAAAGAACTAAAAAAGCCAGACTTTTTACAACTATTCCTGCTAATCCATAAAGATTTATGAATGAGTAATAGCAAATAGTATATGCTACAAAAGCCAATACAATGGCATAGGCAGTTTTAGTACTAAAAGGCTGCATATTAAATTTTCTCTTCAAAAAGATTATTCTAATAGCATTATAAGCACTAAACGAAATAAGGTGTGCATATGCTGCACCGATAATCCCAAATTCTTTTACTAAGAAATAATTTAATGGTAACGCCAGTGAAAGTAAAATTATTCCTGAAAAAAATTCAAACCTCCAATGTATAGAGGTACCAATTATTTGTGCATTTACACCGGTGCCCAAATCTACAATTTTAGCAAGACCAATAAAAAAGAATACCCATTCAGATTGAAGATAGGCTGGTTTTAAGCCAAACACATTTACCGCATCTTCATAACTAAGCCATACTATAAGAAATACACCTAAAGAAGCAATTAAAAGGTTGATGCCTGACCGTTGATAAATTAAATTTATTTTGGTATGATCCTTATCTTTCCATGCTTTGGATAAAACAGGTAAAGCTGCTGCTATAGCGCCTCTTTGTGGTGCCTGTACTAATCCCGATATCACACTGGCTAATGCAAAAATACCAGCTGCTCCGGTTCCAATTACTGACATGATTACGAGCGTTTCAATAAACTGCGCTATCATATAAACAAGCCCGCCAAAATAAATAAGGGTTGCAAACGACAGTATCTTTTTATAAAATTTTTTTGTAACACGGCTTATGGTAAAGCTGATTTTTAATTGTCCCCTGGATAATAAATAAATAAGTAAGGCAATGGCAACAATGCCATAGGTAAATGCATATAGTTTTATAAATGTATCAAATGAATCAATGATCCCGAACGATAAAATAAAGATCAGAATTGTTGTGAGTACACGGAATAAAATTTCCCTACAAAAAGTTGTAACGATAGATTTTTTTAAATTCCAGGCATATACTTCAAATATGGAAAATAAGAGTATTGAAAAACCAAATGGAAAAATCCAAAAATAATATTGTACAAATTCCGGAGAGTTTGCACTGAATTTCCTAATTACAAGATCTTTAAAAATAAATCCGAAGATCATCACCAGAATAAAACCAATTATACACATTATCAAAGCCCATGTAAGCAGGTCATTTTTCTTTTTTTGAAGATTATCTTTATAATACGGATAAAATTTATACATAACAGCCGTCATACCCATATTGGAAAAAGCGAACATGAGGTTACCTACTGCGATAAAAATTTGAGTAAGACCATATTCAGAAGGTAAAAACGGTGCACCTATCCTGGTAAATAAATAGGTGTTAAGAAAGCCGATGGCAAACCCCAGGTAAACAAAAATTGTAGAAACGATACTTTGTTTTCGTATCTGGGACATGAGTTGTTAATATGTAAATAAGTAGCTAAAGTATGTAAAGTAAATAAAGTATGTGGGGTAAAGAAGGTAATTAAACTAAATTAAGTAAATGTGGTTTTGTACCATCAGCTACAATTTTTTGGAATAAATGTAAAAATTATCATCAACTTTTAAATCGTTGTTACCGGTATTGATTTGTTTTAAATTTTCAGTTGGGTAAATAAAGCTGTACCGATCTTTTGTAAGCACCACTTTAACCGGCATATTAAATCCTTTTACCGCATTTATCCAACGGTAGGAAAGTATTCCATTTTTTATTTTATACTCCAGTGTGGGTATCATAGTAGTTCTTAAATATTGGTCAAATACTTTTGAAAAATCCCTGCCAGATTTTTTATTGATATAATCTTCAACCTGTTTGGTAGTAACAGTTTGATGGTAAAAGGTTTTGTTTAATCCTCTTAAAATCATCCTGAATTTTTCATCATTGTTTATTACCTGGCGAATAGTATGCAACATATTAGCACCTTTATAATACATATCAGTACTTCCTTCTTTATTTACACCATAGGGGGCAATAACCGGTCTATCATTCCTGATATTTTTTCTTAATCCGGATACATATTCATTGGCTGCCTTTTTCCCAAAATAATATTCCGTAAAAAGTGTTTCTGAATAATCTGTAAAGCTCTCGTGGATCCACATATCTGCAATATCTTTTGAAGTAATGTTATTGCCAAACCATTCATGACCGCTTTCGTGAACTATCATAAAATCCCATTTCATTCCCCAACCTGATCCTGAGAGGTCTCCCCTGCCTTTAAAACCATTTTGATAATCATTTCCATAAGCAATTGCACTTTGATGTTCCATACCAAGGAAAGGCGCTTCAACTAATTTATAACCATCTTCATAAAAAGGGTAGGGGCCAAACCAATACTCAAATGCCTTCATCATTTTGGGCACTTCTATAAAATGCTTTTTTGCTTTTTCCAGATTGTACTCAAGCACCCAATAATTCATTTCAAGATTCCCTTTTTCGCCATTATAAATCTCCTTAAAGTTTATATACTTACCAATGTAGGGTATGATGTTATAATTGTTGATAGGATTTTTTACCTCCCATTCATAAGTCAATGTTTTATCATTATTTTTTTTAACGGATTTTAAATTTCCATTGGCAACGGCAAAGAGCGTATCAGGTACGGTAACATTCAAACCAGCTCCGTTATCAGGTTCATCACCCTGGTAATCTTTACAAGGATACCAAACGCTTGCGCCCAAGCCTTGGCAGGCAATGCTTATCCATGGGTTATTATTTTTATCCCTCTTCCATATCATCCCTCCATCCCACGGTGGATTCTTTGCTTCTTTGGGTTTGCCATGATAATAAATGGTAATCGTTTGCTGTTTTGTTGTTATGCCTTTTCCTCCTTCAATACGATCAATATACAATTTAGGTTCAATACCTTTTAAATATAACGACCAGGTATTTATGTCAATTTTTTTAAAATCAACCTTGTTATTCTCAAAACTTATGCTGTCAATAATTAAAGGATCCTGTAAATCAATTTGCATGGTTTTATTTCCACCTCTATTTGTTTTAAAAAGTATATTAACTATCCCTTGCAGTGTTTTATTTTCCATATTTGGTTTGAAAATAATATCATAATGCAGCACATCCCACCAATTTCTATCAGGCCCATTACTTCCACGCAAAGTATCCGCATATGTGAATTGGCCAATTGAAACAGAGGAATAAAAAATAAAAAATAAAAAGATTGAAATTTTTCTCATATCATAGTTTTGAAAAACTAAATTTAAATTACATTTTATAAACATGCCAAAAAGAAATCATAATTACCTGGTAACTTTCCATAAATTATGTGCATGTATTATTGCATTATATATCCTCGGTTCGTGTTCTAAACCAAATCGTAACAAAAATATTTTCCATTACAACGAGTCTTCAGGTATTGCTACGCTTGATCCTGCATTTGCAAAGAGTCAATCTGTAATGTGGGCTGCTCACCAAATATATAATACATTGGTAGAGACTGATAATAATCTAAATATGGTTCCCTCACTTGCAAAGTCGTGGGAGATTTCTGCGGATAATTTAACCTTTACTTTCCACCTTCGGAATGATGTTGTATTTCATGATAATGATGCATTTGTTAATGGTAAAGGAAGATTGATGACAGCCAGCGATGTTGAATATAGTTTTAAAAGAATTATTGATAAAAATGTTGCAAGCAGTGGTGCATGGATTTTTAATGATAGGATAGATACTGCAGAAGGATTCAGAGCAATTGATGATACTACTTTTCAATTAAAATTATTAAAACCATTCAATCCTATTCTCGGTATTTTAAGTATGCAATATTGTTCAGTTGTTCCGCAGGAAGTGGTTAACAAATATGGCAAAGATTTTCGTAGTCATCCCTGTGGTACCGGCCCATTTCAATTTATAGCATGGGAAGAAGGCCAGGCATTAATTCTTACAAAAAATATAAAATATTTTGAAAAGGATAGTACCGGGGAGCCACTTCCTTATCTTGATGGAATAAAGATTACTTTTTATGATAATAAGGCAACCGAATTTTTAGAATTTCAACAGAAGAGGTTGGATTTTATAAATGATATTGATGTCTCTTTTAAAGATGAAGTATTAACTAAAAAAGGAGAATTAAGAAAAGAATGGGAGGGAAAAATAATATTGCAAAAACATCCTTATTTAAATATTGAATACCTGGGAATTTTATTTGATAGTACAAACGATCTTTTAAAAAATTCTCCCTTACGAAATAAAAAATTACGCCAGGCAATTAATTATGGAATTGACAGAAAAAAAATGATGTTATACGTTCGCAATTCAATAGGCATTGCAGCAGAAAGCGGCTTTGTTCCTGCGGGGCTTCCTTCCTTTGATTCAATTAAAGTAAAGGGCTATCTTTATAACCAAACTAAGGCCCTGCAGTTATTAAAAGAAGCAGGGTATCCAAATGGCGAAGGTTTGCCACGAATAAAATTATTAACCATTCCGCAGTATGCTGACCTTGGAAGTTATATTGCCAATGAATTACAACAGATCGGTATTAAAGTTCAGGTAGAGGCTATTCAAAAAAGTCTATTGCTTGAGCAAACATCTAAATCGCAGGCATTATTTTTTCGGGGCAGCTGGATAGCAGATTATCCTGATGCAGAAAATTACTTAAGTGTATTCTATAGTAAAAATCCTGCTCCGCCAAATTATACCAGGTATAAAAACCCTGCGTTTGATGCCTTGTATGAAAAAGCATTGGCGGAGAAAAATGATTCTCTCAGAAATATAATTTACCAGGATGCGGATAGGTATGTTATAGAAGATGCACCGGTAGTGCCTTTATGGTATGATATGGTTGTGCATCTTGTACATCCACATGTTACCGGATTTATAGCAAACGGATTAAATTTATTAGAATTAAGAAGGGTGAGAATAAATAAATAAAGTTGGTAAAGAAGAATTTTTGTATGCGGGTAGATAATTATTTTATGGCAGATCAGCAATTCAGCAACTGCCGCAACAGTTGAGTGAGGTTCCCGCTGATAAGCAACCCCCCAGGCTGGATATTGATTGGAGATTTATTGATTATTGTTTAGAAAAAAATGTACTTATTTCTATTACCCCTAATGCCCATTTAATACCGGAGTTTGATTATATAAAATATGGAATATATGCAGCACAAAAAGGAGGTGTTACCAAAAATAAAAATGTAAGCAGTTTTAATTTGGAAGAGTTTGAAGCGTATATTAAAGAAAGGGAAAAAGATGATACATTTGCTCTGTAAAACTGATTTTCAGATAGCTAAATTTTTTGTAATAAGTTAAACATTATTCCAGGTAAATCCTATATGAGGATTTAAACGTAAGTTACACTATTAAAAGATAAGCATGCTAACCATAATTATATTTTTTCTTTGCCACTGGTTTTTCTCTTTATTTTTTCATTCGTTCTTCTTGCACAGATATGCATCTCACCAAATGTATACAAC
>MWYX01000021.1 GCA_002050465.1 Chitinophagales bacterium 65-1 | reverse complement strand
GCTAATGCCCCTGTTGATAGAGTTAGTGTTGTAATAAAAGGCACCAGCAGGGGTACTACAACAAATGCCCAGGGACGATTTTCCATTCAGGCTGCATCGAATGAAACACTGGTAATAAGTTCTGTAGGGTATGAAACGCAGGAAATTAAAATTGGAAATCAAACATCTCTTAATGTAACAATCAGTCAGGCGTCCAATCAATTAGAAGGAGTAGTTGTTACATCATTGGGTATTACCAGGCAGGAGCGGTCACTGGGTTACGCAGCTACTACTGTTACTACTGAACAATTAACTGATGCCATATCTTCAAATTGGACAGATGCATTATCTGGTAAGGTTGCCGGTTTAAACCTTGTTAGATCGAACAGTGGACCTACCGGTTCTAATAAAATTATTCTTCGTGGTGAGAATAATCTTACAGGGGAAAATGAGGCGCTTATTGTGGTTGATGGAGTTGTGATCAACCAGGGCAGCGGTCGCCGTAGTGCTATTGCCGGAGAAACCGTTTATGGTACGGGTAGTGATAATATGCCTGCAGATTATGGAAGTAGTGTAAATGATATTAATCCCGAAGACGTTGAATCTGTAACAGTATTAAAAGGACCCGGAGCTTCAGCTTTGTATGGACAACGTGGCGCCAACGGTGCCATCATCATTACAACAAAGTCAGGTAGCGCAAAAAGAAAAGGACTGGGAATTACATTCAACTCTAATGTTTCAATGGAGAAAGTTAATCGCTGGCCGCATATGCAATACGAGTATGGACAAGGCCTGGATGGTAATTTCTACTATTCTTTCGGTACCGGTCCGGATGGTGCAAGTACCAGTGCTACCAGTTCTGCCTATGGTCCAAGGTTCAATGGTCAAATGTTTTATCAGTATGATCCTGTAACCGGCAGGCAAGGTACACAAAGAAGTCCATGGATATCTTATCCAAATAAATCACGTGATTATTTTAAAACAGGTCATACAATAACTAATTCTATAAGTATTGATGGAGGAACAGATAAAACAACTGCACGGCTTTCACTAACTAATGTTACTAACAGCTGGATCACCCCAAATACAGGATATAAGCGTAATACAGTAGCATTGTCAGTAAGTTCTAAAGTGAGTGATAAGCTTCAGATAGCATCAAAAATTAATTACACTAATAAATGGAGTGATAACTTACCGGGAGCAGGTTATGGTAATCAATCAATAATGTATTGGTATATTTTCTGGCAACCGAATGCTGACCTTGATTGGTTAAAAGAATATTGGATACCTGGCCAGGAAGGCAGAAGAATATTTTATCCTTTTAGTACTTTCCCTGAAAACCCATATGCTATCGCCTATGAATTCATCAACAGTTCTAACCGTCATAATATTACAGGCAATGTGCAGGCAATTTATAATTTCACTAAAGGCTTAAGTCTTCAGCTTAGAACCTCTTTGGATTTAGCTTATGAAAAACGGGCACAGGAACGGCCCTATGATACAGGATCAAGATATCGGAAAGGCAGCTATCGTACCCAAAATATATTTTCACAGGAAGCCAGTTCAGATTTTCTTTTAAGATATAATAAATTAATTAATAGTGATTTTGATGTTAATGTATCTGTTGGCGGAAGCGTATTAAGAAACAGTTATAACAGGGATGAAACCCGTGCAGATTCACTCAATAATCCCGGTGTATATTCCTTTGCTAATAGCGCAGGCCCGTTAATCAGCATGCCATGGAAAAGTGAATATGCGATTAATAGCCTGTATGGGTTAATCTCTGCGGCTTATAAAAAATACCTGTACCTCGATCTTACCGGCCGCCAGGATTGGAACAGTGTTCTTGCAACTCCTAACCGCTCCGAAAATGCGGGATTCTTTTATCCTTCAGCCAGTTTAAGTTTTGTATTATCGGATGTAATTAAATTACCCGAAAGCATTGATTTTGCAAAGATCAGGTTTTCCACTTCGGGTGTAGGCAGTGGAGGAACAACGCCTTATCTTACAGCATATAATTATCAAACAGCAGGAAGCTTGTTCAATGGTGGATTGCAAAATCCAATCCTATTAGCTAATCCAAATCTGCGGCCACTTAGAACGGTAACCAATGAATTGGGTGCAAATGTAAAGATGTTTAAAAACCGTCTCGGCTTTGACGTTGCAGTTTATAAGGGTAATACAAAAGATCAGATTTTACAAAGAGTAGTAGATCGTTCTTCAGGCTTTACAAGGGCACTTATTAATGCAGGAAGAGTGACTAACCAGGGTGTTGAGCTGGCAATTAATGGCACGCCTCTAACATCTAAAAATTTTAAATGGACTTCCAACATTGTTTTTTCTTCAAATAAAAACAGGATCGAGGAACTGGCGGATAGTTCTGTAGTATTACAAACCGGACCTGTAGGCGGCGGCCAGATAGTAGCAAGTGTTGGTGGAAGTATGGGTGACTTATACGGAAGAGGTTATGTACGGTCTCCTGATGGGCAGGTAGTATATGATGCGGTTACTGGTGTTGCTTTAGTATCACCGGATGTAAAATATCTTGGTAATACTATACCAAAATATAAAATAGGTTTCAGCAATCAATTTTCTTTTAAACAATTCCGCCTGAACTTGCTATTTGATGCACAGGTAGGTGGAGTAGCTCACTCCCTTATGCATTATAAATTAGCGGAACAGGGTAAAACTACAAATACACTTCCCGGCAGGTACAATGGTATTATAGGTAACGGGGTTGTGTTAGGCACCGATGGAAAATACAGGCCCAATGATGTGATCGCAACAGATATTGATGATTACTACCGGTCACATTATGGAATAGATAATGCCGAGGGTAGTACATTCAGTACAGACTTTATCAAATTCAGAGAAGCAAGACTTGATTTCACGATCGATCAAAACTTAACCAAAAAACTCGGCTTGCAACGTGCCACATTTGGAGTTTATGGACGAGACCTGTTTATCTGGTCTGCCTGGCCAATGTTTGATCCCGAATTCGGTACACTGAGCGGAACAGATATTGTCAGGGGTTTTGAGACCGGGCAATTCCCCTCTACACGAACCTTCGGTGCTAACTTAATTATTGGATTATAAAATTTTTAAAATGAAACAGATTATATACAAAATTACAATCGTTGTCATGCTGTTCGGCGTTATGTTTTCATCCTGTACAAAAGATTTTCATGATATGAATACTGATCCGAATAATTTACCCAAAGCATTACCAGCACAGCTATTAGCGCCTGCACTCGTTAGTACTTTAACCTACAATATGTTGCGCAACCGTAACTTCAATAATGAGCTGATGCAGGTTACCGTAAATATGACTGATGCGGAAGGGCAGGTGTTCAGGTATGACTATCGTTCCACCTTTTCTGATTATCTCTATAATGGATTGTATTCTGAGCTTACAAATTTTAAGGATATATATAAAATTGCAAGCGACACCAACGTTGCCGATTTTAATAGATCATATATGGGCATATCGTTGATTTGCCAATCGTGGATATATTCAATACTTACGGATACCTATGGCGATATTCCATATTTTCAATCAAACCAGGGAAAAGACTCACTTAATTTTCAACCTGCTTTTGATCCGCAAAAAGATATTTACCTGGATATTTTTAAAAGGCTTGAAGAGGCCAATACCCTCTTAACTTTTAATACAGCTATCTCAGCAACAAGTGATCCGGTATATGGAGGTAATGTTTCAGGGTGGCGTAAGTTTGGTAATTCATTGTATCTACGCCTGCTGTTAAGAATATCCGGTAAAGCCGAAGTAGCGCCGCTGGTAACTGCCAAGATCAAAGAAATAGTAGATGACAAACCTTCCACCTATCCAATTATGGCAAATAATACAGAATCTGCCATCCTTAGATGGACTGGTGTTTCACCCTATACATCACCATACCTGGCAGTAAGAGAACAGGATTTCAGAGCGCCGGGAATAGCAAGCTTTTTTATTGATAACCTGGTTAACTGGAACGATCCAAGGATTGATATTCCCACATATGGAACAAGCGGTATTAACCGTTGGGGTATAGCTCCGTATCTTGGAGCATTCGCCGGAGTACCCAGCGGGTATGCACCCGGATCGAACCTGGACAGGAAATCCTACTTCTATTCAAATACATCGGCTGTATCGTTACAAACAGAACCATTAACAGGAATGATGATGAATTATGCAGAATTAAAATTCATCTTAGCTGAAGCTGCATTAAAAGGCTGGATAAGCAGCAACCCTGAAACCCATTATAAAGAGGGAGTATTAAACGGTATTACACTATGGATACCTGCATGGACTACAACAATTAACCCTGCTACCGGCACACTAAATAATGTAGATGCTTACCTTATTGCAGCTGATAAGCAATTTCTACCTAATCATACTTTTGATGATAAGATGGAAAGAATTCACTTAATGAAATATTATGCACTCTTCTTAGTTGATTTGCAACAATGGTTTGAGTATCGGCGCACAGGAAAACCTACATTGCCCAAAGGGGCCGGTTTACGAAATAATGGGATAATGCCCGCCAGGATGACTTACCCGGTTTATGTACAATCTACCAACAGGGCTAATTACCAGGCGGCGATAGCACGGCAGGGACCTGATGTGATCTCTACTCTGGTATGGTGGCAAAAACCATAAAACAACAATGATCAATTTAAAAAATTTTTATAAATAATAATACTAAAATGAAAAAGATAATATTCCATTCCTTTTTTTTATTGTCATTCGCATTTATTTGGGGATGTAAAAAAAATGAATACCCTGGTAACTACCCTGGTGGGGTAGTTAGCCCTTATATATCCATATTCGATGTAAAAGATTTGTATAAAGGTGAGGATGTTACCCTGTCAAAGGCTAATATGTTCGGTTCAAATCAAATTACAGGTATGGTTGTATCAGACCATTCAGGGGGCAATTTACCTGCAGGTTTGTTGGTAATACAGGATAGCCGGCGTTTATCCCAACTTCGTGGTATTGCAATATCCATTGGTGCAGATGCCGCTAAATACGTACCTGGAGATTCCGTTAAAATAAATGTGGAAGGTGGTGTTTTAAAAAGAGTTAATGGTATTATGCAGATTACAGGAGTTTCAGCAAGTGCAATTACAAAAGTATCTTCCGGAAATACGATACCTGTTAACCGGGTACCATCCAACCTGATACTTGCAAATCCTGAAAAATATGAAAATACTTTAGTTGTTCTGGTTAAGGCCGGGTTTAATCCCTTACCTGCAGCTACTGATAAATTAGCAGGCGATAAGACACTAAATGATGGTTTTGGGGATATCACTTTACATACGGAAGCCACTGCTAATTTTGCTAATAACCCGGCGCCTTTTCTTGCTAATTTTTATGCAATTGTATTCAATAAAATTACAGGAGATAAACTTGTATCTGAACTTCGTATGCGTACGGGTAATGATGTAGTAGTACTTAGTTCAACTATAAGTGTTTCTCCAATTATTCTTACAGGCTTCATTAGTGATGTTGCAGGAGGGGATGGCAATTTTGAGTATATACAGTTAATGGCAACAAGAGATATTAATTTTGCGACAACTCCTTTTTCTGTAGTGGTAACAAACAATGCCGGTACTGCAACGCCTACAGGTTTTCCTGCCAATGGATGGGCTACTGGTGGTTTGCGTACGTATAAATTAAATCTTACATCCGGTACAGCGGCTAAAGGGTCATTCTTTTATGTAGGAGGATCTAGTAAACTTATCAATGGTGCATCATCAACTTCGATAGCCGGCGCTAACTGGATAAGGTCTTTTAATTACACTACTACAGATGGAGATGGTTTTGGAACCAGAACAGGTGGACTACTTGCTAACAGTGGTAATGCTTCCGGCATAGCTGTTTTTCAGGGTACTACAGTAACCGAGGCCTCAATACCGGTAGATGTAATGTTCGTAGAAACTGGTGGTAGCTTATACACTCCGGGGCCGCCTGCAAGGGGGTATAGAATTACTAATACAGATTGGTACGATATAAAGAATCCTATAACGCTGCAGGATCAGCCATTTTACAGAAGCGGTACTAATACACTTAAAATGTTTTACCCTCCAGCCGACCTGGGATATTTTTATAAGCTGGGTGGAGAATATAATGTCACTTTAGGGAGATGGATGAAAGCAAGGACGCAGACAAACGTTTTGCTGACTAAACAATCTACCCTTGCTGAAATTGAAGGTGCAGGATCAACTAAGCTTATACAGTAATTAAAGAAAAAGTCAATGCTGTTAACAACCTAAAAATTTATAGTATTATTAAAACAAGGATAATATATAATCTCCATTGGTTTTAAAATAATTTGGATGATAAATAAACTTATTTGCAGCAGCTTTATATTGTTATTTATAAACTGTAATACTGCAAAAAAAAAATATGACTGTCGAATTTCCGCAATTTGATAAACAAGGTCATCGCGGCAGCCGCGGACTTATGCCGGAAAATACCATACCTGCAATGCATAAAGCTATTGATCTAGGTGTTACTACGTTGGAAATGGATGTAGTGATTTCTAAGGATAAAAAAGTTGTAGTTTCCCACGATCCTTATTTTAATGCAGATATTACAACCACACCGGAAGGTAAAACTTTATCCAAAGAGGATGCTCCAAAACTTTTGCTGTACTCTATGAATTATGACAGCATAAAAAAATATGATGTAGGATTAAAACCTCATCCTGCATTTACCCGTCAACAAAAAATTGCGGTAAATAAACCATTGCTTCAAGATCTGATTCGTTCATCAGAGGCTTATGCCAAAAATAAGAATGCATTACCGCTGTGGTATAATATTGAAACTAAATCTAAACCCAGTGGCGATGGTATTCAGCATCCGGCACCGGAAGAATTTGTTGATCTGTTAGTTACGGTTATTCAGAAGCAAGGTATTTCTGATAGAACAGTTATCCAATCTTTTGATATGCGAACATTGCGGGTAGTTAATCAAAAATTCCCTTCCATTAAAACTGCTTTACTGATGGAGAGCACCGATAAAAGAACGCTGGATCAGCAATTGGCTGAACTTGGGTTTTTACCAGCAGTATATAGTCCGCACTATTCCTTAATAACAAGTCAGTTAGTAAAAGCATGTCACGAAAAAGGGATGAAGATAATTCCCTGGACGATTAATACAAAACAGGAAATAGAAAAAATAAAAACTCTTGGTGTGGATGGTGTTATAACCGATTACCCTGATTTGTTCTAATAAACTTTTAAAAAATTGTAAACATACTTTTCATTTCTTTAAAGATCTTTTATGTCTCAATATATTTTATCGTTGGACCAGGGTACTACCAGTTCCCGGGCTATCGTTTTTGACAAAGGGGGCAATATTGTTTCTGTTGCCCAAAAGGAATTCACTCAAATCTTTCCCCAATCCGGCTGGGTAGAGCATGATGCAAATGAAATATGGTCTACGCAATTAGGTGTTGCCACAGAAGCTATATTAAAAGCAGGGTTGTCTGCTAAAAATATTGCGGCGATAGGGATAACGAACCAGCGGGAAACAGTTGTAGTTTGGGATCGTAATACGCATCAACCTATATGCAATGCGATTGTTTGGCAGGATAGGCGTACTGCTTCTTATTGCGATCAACTAAAGAAAGATGGAACAGATGAAATGATCAAAAATAAATCCGGACTGGTTACTGATGCATATTTTTCTGGTACAAAAGTTAAATGGATTTTAGAAAATGTAGCAGGTGCAAAAGCGAAAGCAGATAAGGGTGATCTGTGTTTTGGAACAATTGATTCCTGGTTGCTCTGGAAGCTCACTCATGGCAAAGTACATGTAACCGATGTTTCAAATGCTTCCCGTACCCTGCTATTTAATATTCACAATATGCAGTGGGATGATGACCTGCTGAAATTGTTTGATATTCCACATTCAATGTTACCTGAAGTTCGTTCCAGCAGTGAAATATATGGAATGACAGAAACTGTACTAACAGCTGCCAGTGTACCAGTTTGTGGTATTGCAGGCGATCAGCAATCTGCTTTATTTGGACAAATGTGTACCCAGCCTGGTATGGTAAAAAATACTTATGGCACTGGTTGCTTTATGCTTATGAATACAGGGGACAAAGCAGTTCCTTCAAAAAATAATTTACTTACAACTGTTGCATGGAAAATAAATGGACAGGTACAATATGCTTTAGAAGGAAGTGTATTTATAGCCGGAGCAGTTGTACAATGGTTAAGAGATGGCTTGCGTTTAATACAATCATCCGGTGAGATTGAAGCATTGGCTTTAAAAGTTGAAGATAATGGGGGAGTATACATGGTGCCTGCATTTACCGGCTTAGGTGCACCATACTGGAACCAGCATGCAAGAGGAACAATTGTAGGTATATCCAGGGGAACAGAAAATGCCCATATGGCCAGAGCAGCACTGGAAAGCATTGCCTTTCAAACTATGGATGTTTTAAAAGCTATGGAAGCTGATTCAGGAATTATGATTAAAGAATTGCGTGTTGATGGTGGAGCAACTATCAATAATCATTTAATGCAATTTCAAAGCGATCTTTTAAACACAAAAGTAATACGCCCCAGCATTACCGAAACAACCGCCCTGGGTGCTGCTTATCTTGCCGGGCTTGCTGTAGGTTATTGGAATGATATTGCTGAAGTAGAAAAGTATTGGCAGAAAGAAAAAGTATTTTCTCCTTTAATGGAGGCGGGTAGAAGAGCTGATCTGCAAAAAAATTGGAAACGGGCTATACGCACAGCGCAGGTTTGGGCTGATGAAAATTAATTTACTTCACTAAAAAAATACACATATGAATTATTTTCTCGCAGAGTTGGTTGGCACAGCACTATTGATCATCCTGGGTAATGGAGTAGTGGCCAACGTGCTTTTGAATCAAACCAAAGGAAATAACAGTGGCTGGATCGTGATTACCTTTGGATGGGCAATTGCAGTATTCACCGGCGTATATGCCTCTACAACTCTTGGTGGAGGTGGTCATTTAAATCCTGCTGTAAGCATAGGCCTTACGGTTTTCAGCGATTTTGACAGCAGTATGTTAGTTCCATATATTAGTGGCCAGTTTGCGGGAGCCTTCACTGGTGCCATTATAGTATGGCTAACATATAAAAAACATTTTGATGCTACTACCAATGCTGATGCAATACGGGCAGTTTTTTGTACAGCGCCGGCTATCCGTCACACTTTTTACAACTTTCTTACAGAAGGAATAGCAACTTTTATTTTGGTGTTGGGGGCTTTGTTAATGTCTAAACCTTCTGCCAGCCTGGGTACATTAGATGCCTTACCTGTTGCCTTATTAGTGTTGGGTATCGGCCTTTCACTTGGTGGCCCTACCGGTTATGCTATTAATCCTGCCCGTGATCTTGGACCCCGTATAGCTCATTTTATATTACCTATTCGTGGGAAAAAAGACAGTGATTGGAGATATAGTTGGATTCCCGTTCTAGGTCCTGTTGTGGGAGGGCTGTTAGCGGGTTGGGTTTATACTTTTATTAAAATATGATGATGTCAGTCAAGGAATTGTTTTGCATAAGAGGCACCCGTATAATATTGCAGCGATAAAAAAACCTTCAGGTGAATAATTGTAGATCCTTATGATGATTAAACATGCGCTGGCATTCATAAGTTTTTTAATATTTTCTTTTAATGGATGGTCTCAGGGCGAAACTTTTATCAATCCGCTTTTACCCTCTGGCGCTGATCCCTGGAGCATTTATAAAAATGGATTTTATTATTACACCCAAACCTATGGTGACAGGCTGGTTATTTATAGAACTAATAATATTGCTAATCTAAAATCGGCACCTCATAAAACTATTTTTAAGCCACCTCCGGGAAAAGCATATTCCCACGGGTTGTGGGCTCCTGAACTACATTTCATAAATAAAAAATGGTATTTATATTTTGCTGCTGATAGTGGAAGAAATGAGAGCCATCGCTTATGGGTTCTTGAAAATGCATCAAGAGACCCAATGAAAGGAACGTGGAAATTAAAAGGAAGAATAGCTGATACTACTAACAAGTGGGCAATAGATGCTTCCGTTTTTCTACATAACGGTTCGTTATATATGGTATGGTCGGGCTGGGAAGGTGATACCAACGGACAGCAGGATATATATATTAGTAAGATGAAAAATCCGTGGACCCTGGAAGGAAAACGGGTAAGGCTTTCCAGCCCGACCTTATCGTGGGAGCAGCATGGAGATTTAAATGATGCAAATAATCCACCACATGTAAATGTAAATGAAGGTCCTCAGTTTTTGCAACATGGTGATCGCATATTTTTAATTTATTCAGCAAGCGGATGCTGGACAGAATATTATGCATTGGGGATGTTATCTACTCATGCTAATAATAATATATTAGATTCTGCATCATGGATAAAAAACCCGGAGCCCGTTTTTAAGGCATCCGTAAAAAATGGTGTGTATGCACCCGGTCATAATTCTTTTTTTAAATCACCTGATGGCACCGAGGATTGGATACTTTATCATGCCAATTCAGAGCCTGGACAAGGCTGCGGAAGAAAGCGTTCGCCAAGAGCACAAAAGTTTACGTGGGATTTAAATGGCTACCCGGTTTTTGGCGAACCTGTAAAAACCGGAGTTCCTATTAAGGTTCCTTCTGATAAAAGTAAGCCGAACCTATGAAATGTCAGTTTCTAAAAAATAAGATAATTTTAAATTATTGTTGAAAAAAATATTACTTATCATGACAGAGATGATGAGATAAATCTTATAAAAAAATTAAATAGCCAGAATAAATATTTTCTGGGTACTATTGTTATCATTTTTTGAAATTGATTAGTTTAGATAACATATAACAATTTACAAAAATGAAATTTGCTTTCCTTTTTCTTTTTTTTACAACTTTTTATAGCAACATTTACAACAATTAGTAAATCAAAAGACCTTGTAAAACCATAAAAATAAATATATGACTAAAATTTTTATCATCTTTTTAGCAATAACAATTCTATCAGGTTGCGGAAATGGAAATAAGGAAAATAGTACAACATCTGAACAGAAATCAGATTCCACAAATGTTATTAATGTTACCCTTCCTGACAGAAAAGCTTTCCAAGATACAATTGATGGAAAAATGACAGACGTGTATATTTTAAAAAATAAAAACGGAATGACTGCCGCTGTTACAAATTATGGTGGACGGCTGGTTGGCTTTTGGGTACCTGATAAAAATGGTAAGATGACAGATGTTGTAGTGGGTCTGGGTAGCGTACAGGAATATGTAACATCAACAGAACCCTACTTTGGCGCCACTATTGGCAGGTATGGTAACCGCATTGCAAACGGAAAATTCTCTTTAGATGGAAAAGAATACACTCTGTTCAAAAACAATGGACCTAATACATTACATGGAGGAAAAAAAGGTTTCCAGTATGTGGTTTGGGATGCCAATCAACCAAATGATTCAACATTAGAATTGCATTATCTTTCAAAAGATATGGAAGAAGGTTTTCCTGGTAACTTAGATGTAAGGGTTACGTATTCTCTTACAGGTAACAATGAATTAAAATTTGATTACATAGCCACAACTGATAAAAAAACCGTTGTAAACTTAACCAACCATGCATTCTTTAATTTAAATGGAGAAGGAAGTGGCACTATAAATAATCATGTTTTACAGATCAATGCAGATCAGTACACACCTGTTGATTCAACCTTAATACCAACAGGTAAAAATGAAACGGTGCAGGGAACGCCATTTGATTTTAAAAATCCGACTGCTATAGGAGCAAGAATAAATGACACTGCCAATATTCAACTTAAGAACGGAGCCGGGTATGATCATAATTTTGTTTTAAATGGTACAGGACTGAAGCAGGCAGCAATAGTTACCGGCGATAGATCAGGCATTGTAATGGCAATCAATACACAGGAACCCGGCTTGCAATTTTATGGTGGAAATTTTATGAAGAGTAAAAACACATTCAAAGGGGGAGCTAAGGATGATTTCAGAACAGCATTTTGTCTGGAAACACAACATTTTCCGGATAGCCCGAACCAGCCCGGCTTTCCATCTACTGTGTTAGAACCCGGAAAAACGTATCAGACAACTTCTGTTTATCAATTTTCAGTAAAGAAATAATTTATAAGGTCAGGAATGTAAACTAAAATTAACTGTAACCGCTTCAAACTATTTTATGCTTAAAACAGCTGATATCATTGTCTTCGTATGTTATTTTATTATTGTTGCATCCTATGGCATATGGATTTACAGGCGCAAGAAAAAAGTTAAAGAAACATCCACTGACTTCTTCCTGGCAGAAGGTTCATTAACATGGTGGGCAATCGGCGCTTCTTTAATTGCTTCTAATATTTCAGCAGAACAGTTTATTGGCATGTCTGGCGGCGGATTTAAATTAGGTCTGGCTATAGCCGCCTATGAGTGGCTTGCAGCAGCTTCACTTATTATTGTAGCGGTATTTTTCATGCCAATCTATTTAAAGAACCGCATCTTTACAATGCCGCAATTTTTAAAAACAAGGTATAATGAAACGGTGGCGTTGGTAATGGCTATTTTCTGGTTGTTCCTGTATGTAACCGTTAATCTAACTTCAATATTGTATTTAGGTACGCTGGCTATAAATAATCTTGCAGGCGGCGATAATTTTCATACGATTATGATTGCTCTTGGTTTTTTTGCATTGCTGATTACATTGGGTGGTATGAAGGTAATTGGTTATACAGATGTGATACAGGTTTTAGTGTTGATCATAGGTGGGTTAGTAACAAGTTACATTGCATTACTTCTTGTGTCAGAAAATTTAGGCTATGGTAAAAATGTGCTGGCAGGTTTTAATGCATTGCTTGAAAAAGCCCCTGAGCATTTTAAAATGATCTTTGATAAGCCTGCAGGTACAGCACCTAAAGAGCAGGTTTCAAACTATTTAGATTTACCGGGAATCAGTATGCTGGTTGCAGGTATGTGGATCGCTAATTTAAATTACTGGGGTTGTAATCAATATATAACCCAGAGGGCATTGGGTGCTGATCTTCCTACTGCCAGGGCAGGAATTTTATTCGCAGCATTTTTAAAATTGATGATGCCTTTAATTGTAGTGTTGCCTGGTATTGCTGCCTATGTGCTATACAAAAATGGCGGGTTACAAGCCGAAATGCTCACTAATGGAGAGTTTCGCAGCGATAATGCCTATTCAGCTATTTTAGGATTTTTACCTACAGGATTAAAAGGATTATCAATGGCAGCTTTAACGGCTGCAATTGTTGCATCACTTGCAGGAAAAGCCAATAGTATTTCAACCATTTACACACTGGATATTTATAAGAAGTATGTAAAGAAAGATGCAGCAGACAATAAGTTGGTCTTGATCGGGCGACTGACAGTTGTTATCTCGTTGATACTTGCTATTATAGTTAACTGGAAAGATTCATTAGGAATTGGAAGCGAAGGCGGATTTGTATTTATTCAAAAATATACAGGCTATATTTCACCCGCTATTTTTGCTGTTTTTTTACTTGGCTTTTTCTGGAAGCGAACTACTGCCAAAGCCGCAATTGCAGGTATTATCGGAGGAGTAATATTAATGGTATTATTTGATAAGTTCTTACCCGGCTGGTTTCCCGAAACACCTCTATACACAGCATTTATGAATGCGCAGGGAGTTTACGAGATTCCTTTCTTGATCAGTATGGGTTGGGTTTTCTTTTTTACTGTTTTATTAATGGTGATCATAAGCCTTTTGGATAAAAAAGGCAGTAAAGAAATAAATGCTTTAGAAGTAGATACATCCATGTTTAGAGTATCCCCGGGAATACTTGCTGCGATAATTGTGATATTGGGAATTTTGCTGGCATTATATATTCGTTTTTGGTAAAAGTTATGCAATAAATATCAGCTGTGAAGATTCATTTCCTCTGCGGAAATCTTCCGCCCTTACTTTTACTTTACCCAAACAAAAAACTACAGCAAATAAAATAATTGCATTGAATACTGGTAGTTGATGATGATCAAAACTTTCTTTTGATATGCATCAACAGTTTTTTCTGCACATATCCAACGGGTTGGCTGTGAGACAATCAAATGATTTAATAAATATTTACAAAAAGGCAAAATAAGTTGAAAACAAAAATATACTATCTTGGCTAAGTACACTTTCACTCAACGCAACACATATGGTTTTCAGATCGGTCATCCTATTTTTATTTTTTTTCCTATTTATTACATCATGCAGCACCATAAGAAAAACCTCAAGTAGGGAGCCGGAAAAACCTGTTAGAACTGCTACTGGAATTTCTGGTACTAAAGCAAAAACTTTCACTAAGCCTGTAAAAATAGACCGCAACAAATTTGTTTCTTTTGCAAAAACATTATTGGGCACGCCATATAAATATCGTTCTGCCCTACCCGAAAACGGGTTGGACTGTTCAGGATTTATAAGCTATGTATTCAGCCATTTTAATGTAAAATCACCACGTTCTTCTGTAGATTTTACTGATGAAGGAAAAGAAACAGAAATCAAAAATGCAAAGCCGGGAGATATTATTCTATTTACAGGTTCAGATAATTCTACCGGCATTGTGGGTCATATGGGGATTATCACTTCAAGCGGCAATACCCCACAATTTATTCACTCTGCCTCTGGGAAAAATGTGGGTGTTATTCTAAGTAATGTTACAGGTTATTACAAAACTCATTTTGTGAAAGTGATAAGAATTTTGGAGTAGCCCATCCTATAAAAATTGTTTTTAAAAAAGTGTTTGCTGATACACTAGCAATAATTTATTTTTCATAATATTTTCTTATTGTGTCTAAATCACTGCACGAAGATTGGAAATTATAACTGAGCATCAATTTTTTTATGCTAATTTATATAACTCAACCGGGCGGCTCCAACCCTTTAACCGGGCAGCTCCCATAAAATCAGCACTTATATCCTTTAAAGATGCGCTTTCCAGTGCCTCTTTTGAGATTAAAATTTTTGAGTTGTAAGTTTTATTTTCAGATTCTATTCTTGATGCAAGAATTACAACACCACCTGTTATTGAATACTCACTTTTTACAGATGTCCCGATATTTCCTATAACTGCCTGTCCGCAGTGGATACCCATACCAGTGGTTAACGGATGTATTTCTTTATTAGCTATTTTATCTTCTATGATATTATTTATTTCGAGTGCTGCTTTTACAGCATTGGCCGCAGGGTTATCCACTTTAACAGGTGCGCCAAAGGTTATCATGCATCCATCTCCTAAAAACTGGTTTACGATACCTTTATACTTATGTATAACTTCTGTAATTACAGCAAAGAAAATATTCTGGAATTCAACAATTGTTTCGGCCGCCTGCTTTTCAGCATAAACAGTAAAATCCCTGATATCAATGAACATTACACTCACAAATCTTCTTTCAGTGGGCACTTTGCCCTCCTTATCTAAAAGCTCCTGTGCTACTTCTTTTGATATTTGCCTGCTGAACAAATCAAATAATTTCTTTTCCTCTTCTACTAATTCTGCTGTTCGCTGAATATGTTTATAAAGCTGGTTGGCCATGAATCCGGCAGCTATTCCACATAAAAAAAGTAAAATTCCTGTGGCGTAACTAAAATATTTATGATACAATATTTCTTCCAAAACATCTGTATCAGTAACAGGTTCTTTATTTATTACATGAAGAAACGTGTAGCTACACGCTGCAAAAATGCCGGTGACCAGGCTGATAAAACGATCGAGATAGAAAGATGATAAAAAAACAATAAGATAATAAAGGCTTATCAGCACTACATCAGATAATACTGAGTTATGATGGAAGTAACTGTTATATATGTAAAGCATTACAGTAATAATTGCCAGCTCAATAAATGCATTTACATATTTGAAGTTGGGATGAATTGATCTTCCGTATTTCTTTATCCTGAAATCAAGTAACCTGTTGGCAATAACTTCGTAAACAAATAATGCTGACAAAAGTAAGAAGAGATTATGAGGTAAGGGAACCGTTGTCTCTTTAATGCTGATATCATTTTTAATTAAGTAGCTTATTATCGAAATATATATCGCGGTAAATAATGCATACCATGCTAAAATTGCAGCTCTTAGTTTTTCACTGCGGAGCGTTTCCAGCTCAAAAAGTTTGGTAAAAGAAGTTATATTCTCCATGCAGTTTTACGTTAGGTATTTTACTATTAAGAGTCGGTACCTGATATCTTTGTCGGTTCAACTACAACAGGATCAACTTTTTTGCGGCTGAAAATTTCTATTTTGTTCAATATCCAAAGGGATAATAAAAGCCACATAAGTCCCACACAAAATCCCGCCAGTACATCACTGAAATAATGAACTCTTAAATATACCCGGCTTATTCCTATAAAAATAATAAGCATAGTAAGTAATATCGTAAGTATCCATCTTACCCAAATATTCTTAATATTTTGCCACACTAAAAATATCATCAACCCGTAAAATGTTATACTCATTAATGCGTGACCGCTTGGAAAACTATATCCTTGTGCTGCTTTCAATAAAGGAGTTAAAGGGCGGTCCCGTTGAAAAATTAGTTTTAAAAGAAACATGAGCAATACACTGCTGATAGCTACAACAGGTACCTTAATAGAATACCACCGGTGTTTTTTTATAAATAAAAAATAAGCAACCAAACTTAAAATAGCAGGTATAAGAAAGATATGTGTTCCTAAAAAAGAAAATGCCTGCATCACATTAGTATTTATTTCATTTACCTGGTTAGCAAGAAAAGTAAAAGCATGTTGATCAAAGTTCTCTTTCTTTTCTTTAAATACCATTTTAGCAATACCAATAAATGCAAGTAAGGCCCCGCCAAATACCCCAACTAACACAATTATTTCTATTGATAAAAGTGCGATCAGGGCATATATTCTTTTTACACCGCGTTTAACACCACGTTTAACACCACGTCTTACATATCGAAGCATAAATAAAAATAGTAAAAGTTATGTTGGTTTTTGCTGACAATTTTCACAATAGAAACTATATCTTTTTCCTTTACCTGTGTGTTTTGTAACAACAGGGATTTCGCACCTTCTGCATTTTCTTTTTTTATAAATGAGCCAGTGTTTTCTAAGCTGGTAAATCTTTTTCCATTCATAAAAATCAAAGCTGTAATTCCTTGCTTCTTCTACGAGATTTTTTAGTTGTTTGGATTTTAAATCGCTAATCAATGTTTCAGGATGAATTTTAATTCTGTACAACACTTCATTCTTAATAATATTACCAACCCCGGCAAAAATATTTTGATCAAGCAAGACATCACATACCATTCTATCCTTCATTTTTTTTAGCAATGCTAATGCCTTTGTTGGATTCCATACGCTTGACATCACATCCTGCTCCCAATTATACATTTGATCAGGTTCTTCATCAAAGATTTTAACCGAACAGGTATATAAATTTATTTCTCCTTTTTTAAAAACCAGGCTAAGTCTTGGTATTCTATCCTCTTTTTTTTCATTTATACGGTAACTTCCAAACATTAAAAAATGAATTCTTATAAAAAAGCCATCAAAGCAAATAAGAAAGTGTTTCCCCCAGCTTTTAAAGTCTTTTATTATTTTGTTTTTAAATTTTTCTTTTTCAATTTTAGTATTGCCTGAAACTTCTATAATTTTTTTTCCTAAAAAGCCTTTTACCTCTTCCTTTAAAATAATTAGTGAAGGACCTTCCATGTTTTCTTAAACTTAAAAAATTTTACATGATATTTAAATCTTCGCATTCAGGCGAAAAGATTTAAAGGGGCTTTGTATATTGCAAACATCAATAATATTGCCACCATATTATTAAACCCAATAGAATATTTAAAAGGTGTTGGCCCGCAAAGAGCCGATCTTTTAAAAAAGGAACTTGGAATTTTTATTTTCAAAGATCTTTTAGAATTTTTCCCTTACAGGCATATTGATAAAACCCAGGTAACTAAAATTGCAAATATTTCTGAAACAACGGAATATGTGCAGGTAAAAGGAAAACTTACCCAATTTGATATTGTCGGAGAAAAAAGAGGAAGGCGGCTGGTTGCTTATTTACAGGACGATACCGGAGAGTTAGAATTAGTTTGGTTCCAGGGAATAAGCTGGATAGAAAAGACATTAAGTATCGGATCTCAATATCTTGTGTTTGGGAGAGCAGGTTTTTTTATGAACCAGCCGCAGATTACCCACCCTGAAATGGAAATTGTAACTGCGGTAACCTCCGGTACTAAAAATTATTTAGAGCCAATTTATCCAAGCACAGAAAAATTAAAAGCAAGAAGCTTAAGCGGAAGACAGATCGGGAAGCTCACCTTTAATCTTTTTACTGTATTAAATGAGAAAGAAATCCCGGAAAATTTTCCGCAACCTATTCTTGATAAATATAATTTTATTACAAGATATAAGGCCTTTAAACAAATACATTTTCCAGGTAATTCTGAGGAATACAGGGCTGCAGTTGACAGGCTAAAGTTTGAAGAATTATTTATATCGCAACTAAGGTTAGGAATGCTGCGTTTTGAAAGGCATCGATTTTCAAAAGGGCTTGTATTTGATAAGGTGGGAGAATTATTCAGCACATTTTATAAAAGTTATTTACCATTCGAATTAACGAACGCACAGAAGAGAGTATTAAAAGAGATAAGAAAAGATACGGGAAGCGGCAGGCAAATGAACCGCCTCTTACAGGGTGATGTGGGTAGCGGTAAAACTATGGTGGCGTTATTGATCATGCTTATAGCGGTTGATAATGGCTTTCAAAGTTGTTTAATGGCGCCAACAGAAATTTTATCTCAACAGCATTATAACAGCATAACAAAATTATTAAAAGATATGCCTGTTACTGTAAAGCTACACACAGGCTCATCCTCTGCCCGGGCAAGAAAGGAAGTTTTGGAAATGTGTGAAAAAGGTGAAGTACATATTTTAATTGGCACGCATGCCCTTATTGAAAATACGGTACTGTTTAACAATTTAGGATTGGCAATTGTAGACGAGCAACATAGATTCGGCGTGGAACAGCGCTCAAAGCTTTGGAAAAAAAATGAAGTGCATCCACATATTTTAGTAATGACGGCAACGCCA
The DNA here is from genome assembly GCA_002050465.1 of Chitinophagales bacterium 65-1. GTDB lineage: Bacteria > Bacteroidota > Bacteroidia > Chitinophagales > Chitinophagaceae > Ginsengibacter. The sequence goes on along the minus strand of MWYX01000021.1, from coordinate 17,178 downwards.
ATCCCCCGCACACTTGCACTTACAGCTTATGGTGATCTTGATTATAGTATTATGGATGAAATGCCACCGGGCAGGCATCCAATTACCACAGTTCATCGTTATGAATATAAGAGACCACAGGTAATGGATTTTATAAAAGATGAAATACAAAAAGGCAGGCAGGCATATATAATTTATCCACTAATAGAAGAATCAGCAAAGATGGATTTTGAAAATTTAATGAAAGGATATGAGGAAGTAAAAGCCTTCTTTCCTGAGCCTGCATATTGGATAAGCATGGTACATGGGAGAATGAAAGCTTCACAAAAGGAAGCAAATATGCAGCGATTTGTAAAAGGTGAAACGCAAATAATGGTTTCAACAACAGTTATTGAAGTAGGAGTGGATGTGCCTAACGCTTCTGTAATGGTGATAGAAAGCGCAGAAAAATTCGGGCTGCCGCAACTGCACCAGTTAAGAGGTAGGGTAGGGCGTGGAATTGAAAAAAGCTTTTGCATATTATTAACCTCCGCAAAAATATCCGCAGAGGCAAGACAGCGTTTAAAAATAATGTGCGAAACAAATGACGGTTTTAAAATTGCGGAGAAGGATCTGGAAATGCGTGGGCCGGGGGATATAGAAGGTACAAAACAAAGTGGGGTACTGGACTTTAAACTTGCTGATATTGTTAGCGATAAAGAATTATTACAGGAAGCAAGGGATATTGCTGAAAAAATAATTGAAAATGATCCGGCGCTGGATTCACAGGAAAATAAAGCTTTAAAGAGCTTTCTTTATTGGCAAAAAGGTAAAACAATGTGGAGTAAAATTTCATGAATGTTAAGGAGGTATTAAATTGAATAGTGCCCCAACGAATTGAAAACTTCTGTAATCTTAGTTTCGTAAATTTAGCATTCAGTTATCGATCACGGATTTGTACTGATCTGTATTATTTTAGTTTTAAATTGTACATTGGTAAAAATAATTTCTCTTGAAATTTTTTAAAATATTTTCTTTTTTCTTTTTGGCAAATTTATTTGTTATATATCCGTCTTTTTCTCAAACAGAGTTTATAGAAAACAAAGGTCAATGGGATAAACAGGTTAAGTTTATGACCAGCGCCGGTAATGGAGCCTTTTTCCTGCTAAAAAATGGTTTTACAGTGTTGCAACACAATCCCGATGATATGGAGAAAGTTATGCATAAGCATACAGGAAGGCACCCATTATCTGAAGTCCGTCATCAAATAAAGCTACGATCTCATGCATACGCAGTACAATTTATTGGTGCAAATGAAAACCCAATTGTAATTCCTGATAAGCCATTACCTTCTATAAATAATTATTTTATTGGCAATGATAAAAGTAAATGGGTTACTGATTGTAAAATTTATGGCGGAGTAACCTATAAAAATGTTTATCCTAATATTGATGTGCGTTATTATTCCAATGGCGGAGCTCATTTAAAGTATGATATAATTGTGCATCCGGGTGGGGATATTAGTAAGATTGCTTTACAATATAAAGGCACAGATAAACTTCTGGTAAAAAATAAAGAGCTTATTATTAAGACTTCAATTGGAGAAGATAAAGAGCTTTATCCGTATACATACCAGGCAATAAATAATCAACGAAAAGAAATTGATACTAAATATGAGGTTAGTGGCGATGTTGTAAAATTTAAATTAAAAGAATATTCCGCCGGCAGTACCATCATTATTGATCCAAGCCTGGTATTCTTTACTTATTCAGGCAGTGCTGCCGATAACTGGGGCTTTACTGCAACCTATGGCCCTGATGGTAGTTTTTTTGCAGGAGGTATTGCTTTTGGTAATGGCTTTCCGGTTTCTACAGGAGCATTTCAAACATCTTACCAGGGAGGACAATATGATATAGCTATTATGAAACTTAGCGCCGATGGGAAAAATCGTATGTACGCGACCTACATTGGCGGAGATGGGCAGGAGCAACCACATAGCCTGATTGTAGATCCACAGGGAAATCTAATCATTGCAGGAAGAACAAACTCTAATAATCCCAACACCCTTAATTTAAATTATCCAACAACCGTTCCTAAATTGGGTGCAGGTGGGGGATGGGATATAGTTATTACAAAATTAAACTCAGCAGGTAACGCCTTGGTAGGTTCAATGAGAATTGGAGGTACTGAAAATGATGGTGTAAATATCAGAGATAGAACTACGCTTGGCACATCATCATTAAATAGAAATTATGGAGATGATGCAAGAAGTGAAGTAATTATTGATGGTTCAGGAAATATTTATGTAGCATCTTGTACTCAATCTGCAAATTTCCCCACCAGCCCGGGATCAGCTCAAAAAAATTTGGGAGGCTTACAGGATGGTGTTGTAATAAAGCTTAATCCAAATTGTAATGCAGTTACATGGAGTACATTTTTAGGTGGTGCTAATAATGATGCTGCTTATGTTTTAGCAATAGGAAATAATGGAAATATATATGTTGCAGGTGGTACAGCCAGTACTAATATTTCTGTTATTAATTCATCCATAGGTGTTTTAAGCTCCTCTTACAATGGTGATGATTGCGATGGTTTTATTATACAACTAACTAATGATGGCTCAGCAGCAGTTAGAGGTACCTATCTTGGTACAGGCAATGCAGATCAGATATATGGTATTCAAACAGACAAAAACGGAAAAATATATGTTATGGGCACTACAGAAGGAAGCTGGCCTGTAATAAAAGCCAATACATTCGGACCTGCCAATTCCAAGCAATTTATTTCTAAAATAGAGCCGGATCTTAGTACCTATATTTATTCAACGGTTTTCGGCTCCGGTTCACTATATCCTAATATTTCTCCAACTGCTTTTCTGGTAGACAGATGTGAAAATGTTTATGTTTCAGGATGGGGAGGTAAAGCAAACCTTATATATGGTTATAAATCAGGCACAACGGCAAGTATGCCAATTACCCCTGATGCAATCAAACCTGTTACAGATCCATCAGGAAGTGATTTTTATTTTATTGTTCTAAAAAAAGATGCAGGGTCTCTGTTGTATGGAACTTATTTTGGCCAGGATGATCCTGTTGATTCTCGAGACCCTCTTGGAAAAAGAACAACCGGAGATCATGTAGATGGTGGCACCAGCCGGTTTGATAAAAGCGGAGTTATATACCAGACAATTTGTGCAAATTGTCTTAGAACGGTTAATTTTTTTGGTACTCCCGGGTCATGGTCCACAACAAATAATGCAACAGGAGGAGGAGAATGTAATATAGGGATGCTTAAGATTAAAATGAATTTTGCCGGTGTTGAGGCTGGTCCACAGGCCTCCATAAATGGAGTGGTAAATGATACGGCCGGATGTATACCATTAAAAGTAGATTTTACAGATACCGTTCAAAATGCAAAAAGTTATATATGGGATTTTGGAGATGGTTCTGCCCGGGTTCCCACAACTTCACTTACAGTTTCTTATACATATAATGCCGTAGGTAATTATCGGGTTATGCTCATTGCTATAGACAGTACTTCCTGCAATATTGCAGATACAGCCTATCTGACTATCCGTGCCGGAAATAATAAAGCTAACCTTGATTTTACTGCTGCAAAAACAGGGTTATGTACTGATCTGTCTTATCTTTTTACAAATACATCTACTGCTTCGGCAGCTCCATTTAAGGCAAATAGTTTTACCTGGGATTTTGGGGATGGCTCTGCCCGGATTACTGCTGGCCCAACTTCTTCGGTAAATCACACCTACGCCGGGCCCGGAACATATATTGTGAAATTGATATTGGCAGATACTTCTTTTTGTAATTCTCCTGACAGCTTATCCAAAACGATAAGATTATCGCCGTTAGTAAAAGCACAATTTAAAACTCCGGCATCAGGCTGTGTTCCATACAATGCCATTTTTGAAAATACATCTGCAGGTGGCTTAAATTTTCTTTGGGATTTTGGTGATGGTACCACATCTACTGATGATAATCCTACTCATTTATATACAAATGTTGGTAGCTATAAAGTTAAATTACTTGCGTTCGATTCAACTTCATGTAATAAAATAGATTCTACCACTTTTACTATTTCAGTGGTTCCTATACCTGTAGCCTCTTTTACTTTTAGTCCCGGTATTCCGCAGGAAAATACAGAAACACAATTTACAAATCAATCATTTGGCGCAACAAGATATTTATGGCGTTTTGGGGATGGAGACACTTCAATTGAAGTAAATCCGGTGCATTTGTTTAATGCTACAGGTACTTATGATGTATGCCTTACCGCAATAAATGATGCAGGCTGCAGTGACGATACCTGCATACAGGTGAGTGCCCTTATCAACCCATTGCTTGATGTACCATCTGCTTTTACGCCCGGTAAATTTGGAGTAAACAGTATAATAAAAGTAAAAGGCTTTGGAATAAAACAGATGCAATGGAATATCTATAACCGCTGGGGACAAAAAGTTTTTGAATCCACAAGGCCTTCAAATGGTTGGGATGGTTATTACAAAGGTAAATTGCAGCCAATGGATGTGTATGCTTATACACTGGATGTAATTTTTTCGGATGGTACAAAGGCCAGGAGAGCCGGCGATATAACTTTAATAAGATAAAATAAAAAACGTGCAGATGAGCAAATATGCAAATGTGCAAACGGGAAAAATGAGAAAACTTAAATTCATAATATTAGTTGCCGGTAGCTTATGGTTTACGGCTTCTATTCATGCTCAGGATCTTCATTTTTCCCAGTTCTTCAATTCGCCTTTAACTACTAACCCGGCTAATACCGGATTTATTCCCGACGCAGACTATCGCATAGGGGCACATTACCGAAATCAATATTCTTCCATAATGGCTGTGCCTTATAAAACCATAAGCATATACGGGGATGCACAGGTTTTTAGAGATAAATTTGAAAGTGGTTGGCTGGGTTTGGGTGGGGTTATATTAAGAGATGTAGCAGGTTCCGGAAGTTTAACTTCTACCAAAGCCTATGCCTCTGTTGCTTATCATCAGATGCTTGGTAACAGTAGCCTGCTTACTGCCGGATTTAATATTGGCTGGGCAAATAAAAGAATTGATCAATCTAAATTAACCTTCCCAGATCAATTTGACGGGAAGTTTTTTGATAACAGCAAGGTGCCCACCAGTGTGGTATTAAACAATAATAATGTAAGTTACTTTGATATGCAGGCAGGAATGAATTATGCTTATTTCCCCACTGAAAATATTTATATCAATGCAGGCTATTCAATTCATCATGTTAACCGCCCTTTGGAAAGCTTTCTTGATGCATCTGCAGATACGGCACGCATTGATATGCGTCACATAGGCTTTTTAAATGCTATCGTTAAATTAAATGATAATATCATTATTAACCCCAATGCATATTTTACAACACAGTCCAGAGCGCAGGAACTTGTTGTGGGTATGAATGCTGCATATAATCTTTCTGGTGATGGCGAAAAACAATTATTGGCCGGCTTATATTACCGCCTCGGAGATGCAGCAGTGCCTATGATTGGTTTTGAATTAAAGAATGTCCGATTTACATTTAGTTATGACGTAACTACTTCCTCACTTAATAAGTTTAATGGCTACCGTGGTGCCAGTGAATTTAATGTAATGAAAAGAGGATTCTATAATGAATATAATGGCAATCGCCGGCAATCCCTTTGTCCTACTTTTTAAACGGCTGCATGTTGTTTTTTAGCTTTTTTTAATTCCTCTTTATTTTTTTCCATTTCATCCTGAGCTTGTCGAAGGGCTTTTCTTTTCAACTCAAGTTCTTTCTTCATTTTTTCTATCTCAATTTTTAATTGCTTTTGGTTAACATCTTTATTAACTTCAAGCATAGCTTTATCAATTTCCGCCTGTATTTTCTTCATATCAATTTCTTTCATTGATTTGTCAATTTCTATTTTTATTTTATTCCAGTCAATTGATTTGATAGAATTATTTATTTCAGTTTCTAATTTAGCCATATCAATTTGTTTTATACTCAACTCAATCTCTTTTGATATTTTATCCCAGTCAATTTGTTTTATGCTCTTTTGCGCTAATTCTATACTTTTTTTGATGGTTTCATCCAGGCCCTTCAAATCTATATTAATTTCTATATTTTTATTTTTTGGTATAGTATCTAGAGCAGGCTGTTGACCATGGTTATTAATTTTTGATGAGTCCTGGAAAGCCATGGCTGTAAAAGAAAGGATAATACAAAAAGAAAGCCCCAATAAAATGGATCTGTTAGAATGTTGTGTTTTCATTGAATTATTTTTTAAGTATTAAACAATTAGCATTACTAAAAACAAATATACGATTGATTTCGTATAAAGGTTACATTTTTTTAAATAATTTTTCCTGTAGTTAAATTCCCATAAAAAGGGCAATCGATGAAATACTGTCTCTTCAGCACAAATGATTAATTTTAATGGCTATATAAAATATAATGGAAGTAAGTATTAAGTCTGTATTAATTGCTGAGCATGTTGATGCATTTAGAAAGATTACAGGTGAGCAATTTGTTTATTTAGATGACGAAAGCCTTCATAAATATTCTCATGATGAAACCGAAAACCTTCACTATTTACCTGAAGTAGTTATTAAACCACGTACTGCTGAAGAAATAAGTGAAATATTAAAAATCTGCAATAAAAATAAAATACCTGTTACACCAAGGGGGGCAGGAACAGGATTAAGCGGAAGTGCATTGCCTCATCTGGGTGGAGTATTAATATCTCTGGAAAGAATGAATACCATATTAAATATTGATGAAAGAAATTTACAGGTAACTACTGAGCCGGGAGTAATTACTGAAGTTTTGCAAAATGAAGTAAAAGAAAAAGGATTGTTTTATCCACCCGACCCCAGCAGCCGTGGCTCCTGTTTTATTGGGGGGAATGTTGCAGCGAATAGTGGCGGCCCTAAGGCAGTGAAATATGGAGTGGTAAGAGATTATGTAATTAATCTTGAAGTGGTATTACCAACCGGGGAAATTATATGGACAGGGGCAAATGTTTTAAAAAATTCTACAGGTTATAATCTGACTCAGTTAATGGTGGGCAGCGAGGGAACCTTAGGGATTGTTACAAAAATTGTTTTGCGGTTAATCCCCCTCCCACTGTACGACTTGCTTATGCTTGTGCCCTTCCGTAGCCTGGAAAAAGCCAGTGAGGCAGTTAGTGCAATTTTCAGGGCGGGGTATACACCAAGTGGATTAGAGTTAATGGAAATTGATGCCCTTATAATAGTAAGTAAATTTGTTGATAGTAATGCAATTCCTATAACAGAAGATACGGGTGCACATTTAATAATTGAAGTAGATGGCAACCACCTGGAAATATTGATGCAGGAAATGGAAGCTATCTCAGAATTAATGGGGCAATATGATTGCGGTGAAATATATTTTGCAGATAATGCCGTGCAGAAAGCAGAGTTATGGAAATTAAGAAGAACGGTAGCGGAAGCAGTGAAAATTGACGGCTATACAATCGAGGAAGATACGGTAGTGCCCCGGGCAGAACTGCCGGCATTAGTGCATGGTGTAAAACAACTGGGTAAACAATTTGGTTTTAAAGCCGTATGCTATGGTCATGCAGGTGATGGAAACCTGCACATCCGTATAAAAAAAGAAGGTACAGAAAACAGCCAGGATGATCCTGAAATAATACAATCTCTGAGGGCATTATTTACGTTAGTTAAACAACTTGGTGGTACAGTAAGCGGTGAACATGGCATAGGTTTGGTACAAAAAAGCTTTATGGATATTGTATTTGATAAAACACAATTGGAATTAATGAGAGCTATAAAAAAGGTTTTTGATCCAAACAACATTTTAAACGCAGGAAAAATTTTTGATAGGTTGGAGTAACTATAAATAGTTTTAAACTGAATACAAATAATATTAATAAATAATCTATGATCATTTTAAAGCGTATGAAAAATTTTAAATATTATATATTATCCCTTTGCATCCTGCTGATGGCCACCACTCTTAGTGCCCAGGATGAAACCGAACAGGATAAGGGATATGATCCCTCCAATTGGTTTATCGGCGGAAGTGTTTCTTTAGGCGTTGGAAATGGATCTTTTAATGCCGGAATTCACCCTCACTACGGATATACCTTAGCAAAATGGTTAGATGCAGCAGCTGTTGCAAATATTGAATATCAAAGCCAGCGGGATTTCAGCAACAATAAATACCGTACTACTGTTTATGGATTGGGCATATTTACAAGAATTTATCCTGTTCAGTTTATTTTTCTTCAGGCACAGCCTGAGTATAATTTTATTGCTCAAAAAATTATACCCTATAATTCCGGTTCAGGCACGGTAAAACAAAATTTAAGTGCTCCAAGCTTATTGCTTGGCGGGGGATATACCACTTCACGTTCCGGGAAAAATTCTTTTAGTTATTTAAGCATATTGATAGATATTATAAAAGATGAGAATTCTCCTTATGTAGATGGATATGGTAACCTATTACCTATTATAAGAGCTGGAGTAAATATAGGATTGAACAGGCAAAAAAGAAAATAAAGAATATGAGATAGTTTGGAGTTTATAATAATGATTCCAATTCCAAAGGCTCACAAATTATCGTCATTCTCTCCATTACCGTATCATATAAAAATTTTTCTTCCTCCAGTTTTTTCATATGTGCTATAAGGTGATCATAAAATCCATCACTGTTCAATACAAATATTTTTTTATCATGAATACTCAACTGGTTCCAGGTAAGCATTTCAAAAAACTCATCCAAAGTTCCATAGCCGCCGGGCAAAATAAGGGCTGCATCGCATTTTTCATACAATAATGCTTTTCTTACATGCATATCTGCTACCTCATGTAATTCTGTTAAACCTAAATGCTGGTGCTCCCAATCAACCAAAACCCTGGGCATTACACCAATTACTTTACCCTTTTTTTCCAGCGCTGCATTGGCAACAGCTCCCATAATGCCTTTGGTGCTTCCACCATAAACGAGTGTTATTTTTTTTTCTGCAAGAATATAGCCAAGCTGTTTCGCATGTTCAACGTATAGGGAATTATTGCCGGATTTAGAGCCGCAAAAAACGGCTAAGGATTTAATTGACATATTTTTATTTATCTTGAATAAAATTCAAATTAATAAAACTGAAATCCTAATTTCCCTTTTTATTTTTTTATTAAGAAATCAACTGCTATGTCTCCATTAGTTTTATTCTCTTTTGTTATTGGGTATTTTCTTCTGTTACTAATTGTTGCCTATTTCACTTCCCGAAATTCCAATAACGACTCTTTTTTTATTGGTAATAAAAACTCTAACTGGATGTTAGTGGCTTTTGGTATGATAGGCACCTCATTAAGCGGGGTAACCTTTGTAAGTGTTCCCGGTAGCGTTGGTACCAGCAATTTTTTTTATTTCCAGATTGTACTTGGTTATATCATCGGATATATAGTAATCGCTTTTGTATTACTACCCCTGTATTATCGAATGAATCTGACAAGTATTTACACCTACCTGGAAAAACGCTTTGGAATAAATGCCCATAAAGCAGGTGCTTTTTTCTTTATATTATCCCGTACGGTTGGTGCTACCGCAAGGCTGTATCTTGTAATAAATGTACTCCAGTTATTTATATTAGATAGGCTGGGCATCCCATTTATAGCTACCACACTTGTTATTTTGATAATGATTTTATTATATACGTTTGAAGGGGGCGTAAAAACCATTATCTATACTGATACGCTACAAACTACCGGAATGCTCGTAGGACTTATAGTGTGTATCATAGTAATAATAAATGCCTTGGGAACTGATTTTGGTGGTGCTTTTTCAATGATGCAGGAAAAAGGTTATACCCAGGTATTTAATTGGGATGTAAAGGCAGGTTCTTTCGCAGTAAAACATATTGTTGGTGGTATGTTCATAGCCATTGCTATGACGGGTTTGGATCAGGAAATGATGCAGAAAAACATAAGCGTTAGGAATTTAAAAGATTCTCAAAAAAACATGATGACCTTTACCGGGATAATGACTGTGGTAAATTTTTTATTTCTTGTATTAGGCGGCGTACTTTATTTATATGCTAATGCAAATGGTATAACAACTGCCCCGGATGATTTATTCCCCACTATTGCATTAAGCAATGAATTTACCGGCGTGATAGGAATTATTTTTATCATCGCTATTATTTCAGCTTTGTTTCCAAGTGTTGATGGTGCCATAACCTCGTTAACTTCCTGCTTTTGCATAGATATCCTGGGAATGAAAAAATCGGAAATACCCACATCTATAAGCAAAGAATCAATAAAGAATGATGCTTTAGAAAAGCAAAAACGCCGTACCAGACTAACTGTTCATTTTAGTTTTGCCATTATATTTTTTATTATGGTGTTGATTTTTAAAGCCATTAATGATAAATTGATTATTGATTTTATTTTAAAATTTGCGGGTATAACATATGGTCCGTTATTAGGGCTTTTCGCTTTTGGTATATTAACTAATCGGTTATTGAATCAAAAGTATATATGGACGGTTTGTATTATTGCCCCACTATTAGCTTTAGGAATAGATATATTAAGCAGCCCGGAATGGTATGAAAAGAAGTTATATGTTTCATTAGGATTAGAAAATATTTCCAAAGCTATATTTAACGGATATAAAGTTGGCAATGAATTGATTTTAATTAACGGGATACTTACTTTTATAGGCTTGTATCTTATATCAAAACCTGTTGTTGTTGAACCCGAAGTAAAGACCATATTGCATGACGGAGCTAATCAATAAAAAGGCTGAAGTGTACGCAAAAAAATTTTCTTCAACGGAAGATAAATTACTATTGGAAATTGCGGAGTATACAACCAATCATCCGCAGGCGCAAATGCTAAGCGGTCATGTGCAAGGGAAAATATTAGAAACAATAAGCTGCTTATTACATCCAAGAAAAATCTTAGAGATTGGAACATTTACGGGCTACAGTGCATTATGTCTTGCAAAAGGTTTACAGGAGGATGGCGTACTTCATACGGTTGAATTAAGAGAAGAAGATGCAAAAACTGCACGAGATTTTTTTAGCAAATCTTTATATAATAATAAAATAGTTTTACATGTCGCCAATGCATCAGAACTTATTCCAACATTAAATGAAGAATGGGACATAGTTTTTATTGATGCTGATAAAGTAGGTTATATTGAATATTACGAATTAACTTTGCCTTCCATAAAACAAAACGGATTAATAATAGCGGATAATGTATTATTCCACGGGGAAGTATTACAGGAAACTATTAAAGGCAAAAATGCCAAAGCAATTCATGAATTTAATATACATGTAGCTAATGATAAAAGAGTGGAGCAGGTAATGCTCACCGTTAGAGATGGCCTGTTATTAATACGAAAACTGTAATAGAATTGAGTTTAACAGTTCAGCAGATTAAATAATTTAAGTAATATATAATTAACTATCAGGTTTCAGCGTTAATAGTTCATAACCAAATCCTATCCGGCATATTATGAAAAAATCAATTTTGAGTATTGTTGCAACTTATTTTTTCAGCATTTGTTTATCTCAAAAAATCTCCAAAGAACAATACATTCAAACCTATAAAGATTTTGCCATCCGTGAAATGAAACGCATGGGAGTACCGGCTGCAATTACACTTGCACAGGGCATTCTGGAAACCGAAAGCGGCAACAGTGATCTCGTGAAAAAATCCAATAATCATTTCGGGATCAAATGCAAAAGCAGTTGGACGGCTGGAGGTGTAAGCCACGATGATGATGCTATTGGTGAGTGTTTCCGTACATACAAAGATGCTGAGGGTTCATATAGAGATCATTCAAATTATCTACGGGGTAATCAGAGATATGGCTTTTTATTTAAACTTGATCCCAAAGATTATAAAGCATGGGCATATGGTTTAAAAAAAGCCGGATATGCAACTAATCCAAGGTATCCGGACATGCTTATTAAACATATTGAAGAAAATAATCTTCATCAATATACAATGCTGGCCGTTAATGATATTCCGTTCTTTGATGCATCAAAATATCAATCTGATCCCGAAGAAAAAGCTTTTGCCGAGATCGTTAAAGGCAAGGGTTCTTCAACTATTCAACCTATAAATGTGGCTTATACCGTTAAGGAAAAAATTGATATCAATGGAAGTAAAGCCATTTATGAAACACAAGGCAGATCATTACTGGCAATTGCCACTGAAAATAATATCAACCTTAATAAACTTTTAGAATATAATGATCTGGAAAACGATGGATTATTGCAGGCTGATCAGTATATATTTCTGGAAAAAAAATCAAAAGAAGGCAACAAAGATTTTTATATAGTTCAAAATAATGAAAGCATTTATGATGTTGCTCAAAAAAATGGTATTCGTCTGCAAAGCATTTATGAATACAATAATTTAAAGGCAGATAAGAAAATTTATGCAGGAAGTAAATTAAAATTAAAGCCAGATGTAAGCGGAGAGCCGGTTATAGCAAAACCTGCCGCAATTACAACGCAGGATACCTATACAGTGCAACCAAAAGAAGGGCTGTTTACCATATCAAAAAAATATGGCGTTACCGTTGCGCAATTAAAAGAATGGAATAACTTAACGGATGATAATTTAAAAATTGGTCAGCAGCTCATCATCTCAAAATAATGTATGGAACTTATAAAAGTTCATGATAAACATTTTAAACCCTATATCTCCGCTGATAAAATCAATGAAGAAGTAAAAAGAGTTGCTGCTGAGATCAATAAAGACTATAAAGGTAAAAAACCCCTGTTTATAGCCATACTCAATGGCTCGTTTATGTTTGCTGCCGATCTTTTTAAAGAGATAAATATAGAAGCAGAAATATGTTTTATTAAACTTGCTTCTTATAAAGGAATAAAATCATCCGGGCAGGTAATTACAGCCATAGGATTGGATGTTGATCTTGTAGGCAGAGAAATAATAGTAGTGGAAGATATTGTTGATACCGGAAATACCTTGTCAAAATTTTTGCCACAAATATATCATCATCACCCCACATCATTAAAAATAGCTGCACTTTTACATAAGCCCGATGCGATGATACATCCAATTAAAATTGATTACCTTGGCTTTAGTGTTCCAAATAAATTTTTATTAGGGTACGGTTTAGATTATGATGGATTAGGAAGAAATATAAAAGAGATATACCAGCTTGTATAATGCAAAGCCGTATTTACTTTTAATACCTTATCTTGAATGAAGTGTAATTTTACTATTACATTTAATAAAACCTCTTTGCAAAAAATACTACTTGCACCTTTTTTTTTATTGCTGTGTTTGATAGGGCATGCTCAATATTATATCAGAGGTGAGGTAAAGGATGAAAAAAATCAACCGTTGCAAAATGTAAAGATATATCTGCACTCCAGCAGGTTACTTTATTCCAGCGGAACAAACGGTGGCTTTGGTATCCTTACCTCAAAGTATTATGACTCTTTAACTTTGAAAGCTGATGGGTATGAGCCAAAATCTATAAGTGTTAAGGCAGATATGTACCAGCGGATAAATTTAAAATTGCTTTTTCCATCTACAAATCTGCAAAAACAAAGGCTTATTTCTATTTCGGGAGATATGGAAAAAAATGGTGAGAGGCATTTATTTGGAAATGAGTCATACAGTAATCTGGCAGAAAATGATTTTGTAATTGCAGAAAAATTTCCGGTAACCGAATTTTCTATCAGGTCAGATAAAGCCTCGTATACCAATATCAGGCGGTTTATCAACCAAAAAATCACAGTACCTGTGGATGCCGTTAGGATTGAGGAAATTTTAAATTATTTTAATCTTAATTATAAAGAGCCTGTTGAAAATAAAATATTCAATATAGAATCTCAGCTAACCTCCTGTCCCTGGAATAATAATCAGCTTTTGATTATTAATGTAAGTGCACGAAAATTAAATTTTGAAGTTGCTCCACCGGGTAATTTCGTTTTTTTAATAGATGTATCTGGCAGTATGGATATGCCTAACAGGTTGCCACTTTTAAAAACATCTTTTCAATCACTTGTTAAAACTTTAAGGCAAAAAGACACTATATCTATTGTAACGTATGGCGGAACAATTGGTGTTTGGCTGCCCCCAACCGGAGGAGATGAAAAACAAAAAATAATTAAGGCCATTGAAGAGTTAAATGCTGCAGGAGATACTCCAGGCGAAGCTGCATTGCGTTCAGCATATAAACTTGCAAAAAGCAGTTTTATAAAAGATGGAAATAACAGGATTATTCTTGCTACTGACGGAGATTTTAATGTGGGCCAGCATACAGAGAAGGAATTAGAAGAACTTATTGCTAAGGAGAAACAATCGGGAATATATCTTACCTGTCTCGGTGTAGGTATGGGTAATTATAAAGACTCAAAAATTGAGGCACTGGCTAAAAGAGGAAATGGAAACTTTGCTTATCTGGATGACGTTAGAGAGGGAGAAAAGATTTTGGTAAAAGAGCTAACGCAAACATTATATACTGTTGCCAACGATGTTTCAATGAATGTTAAGTTCAATGCTGAAATGGTAAAAGAATACAGGTTGATAGGGTATGATAATAAAAGAAGTGCAATGTCAGATTCTTCCAATATACTGGAAGGTGGCGAAATTGGTTCCGCTAGCGGGGTTACGGCCATATTTGAAATAATTCCTACAGAAGAAAATTTGTTTCCTCAAGCGCCGTTATTAAAGAATGATATTGCTTCTTTAAAACTTAATTTTAGGTTACCTGAAGACAGCAGTAAAAAAAACATCGAATATAATTGTGTTAATAATTATAAAGATTTTAAAAGCATAGGCAGTAATTTAAAATTTGCTTCTTCTCTTACCATGTTTGGCCTTTTGTTAAAGGGGTCAAAATATGCCTCAGCTGTTTCATGGAAAGAAGTAGAAAAAATTGCTAAGGAATCAAGGGATATTAACGATTATCTTCAAAATGAATTTATAACAATCGTGCAAAATGCACATAAATTATATTCAAATAAGATTAAAAGAAAGCTGAGAAGATAATTAATTAAAAGTTTCTCTTATTTTTTCCCAAAAGGATTTCTCATTTTTATCAGGAGTGGGATGAAAATTTTCACTGCTTTGCATCTTTTCCAAAATGTGTTTTTCTTCTGATGATACGTGCTGTGGCGTCCACACATTTACATGAATAAGCTGATCACCTTTTTCATAACTGCTAATACCCGGAAATCCCTTTCCTTTTAATCTGAATATTTTACCGCTTTGTGTTCCGGCCGGAATTTTTATTTTGGCTCTCCCATCAATTGTTGGCACCTCCACCTGCGTTCCAAAAACTGCATCAGGAAATGAAATATAGAGATCAAAAGCTACGTTCAGTCCATCACGTTGTAAATATTCATGGGCTTCTTCTTCAATTAAAATTATCAGATCACCGGCTGATCCGCCACGTTCACCAATATTACCTTTACCACTCATGCTTAGCTGCATACCATCCTGTACCCCTGCCGGTATATCCAGTGAAACTGTTTCCTCACCAAATACTCTTCCCTCACCTTTACATGCTGTGCATTTATTAGTTATTGTATTTCCTTCGCCATTACATGCCGGACAGGTAGTAACAGTTTGCATTTGCCCCAAAAAAGTATTTTGTACTCTTCTCACCTGCCCGTTACCTCCACATGTGCCGCATGTTTGTACACTATTTTTATCCTTTGCACCTGAGCCATTACAGGTACCGCAGGAAACATATTTTTTTACCTTAACCGTTTTAGTTGTTCCCTTCGCAATTTCTTCAAAGTTTACTTTAATTTTTATTCTCAGGTTATTGCCTCTTACACCTTTGCTTCTTCCGCTTCGATTTCTTCCGCCACCGCCAAAAAAATTACCAAACATGTCATCTCCGAATATATCTCCAAACTGGCTGAATATATCTTCGGTATTCATACCGCTAAATCCTCCACCACGTCCGCCGGCAAAAGCGCTGTGCCCAAATCTGTCGTATTGAACTCTTTTATCCTGGTCGCTTAATACTTCATAAGCCTCTGCGGCTTCCTTAAATTTTTCTTCAGCGGGTTTGTCGCCGGGGTTCCTGTCAGGATGAAATTGCATAGCAACCTTTCTGTATGCTTTTTTTATTTCGTCTGCCGAAGCATTTTTGCTTACTCCTAATATTTCGTAAAAATCTCTTTTTGAAGACATACCCCTAACCCCAAAGGGGCATTTAAGTTTTAATTATTTGCTTTGAATTGTTACAGTTATTAATTTTTATCATATAATATTCGCATACAAAAACTCCCTTCAGGAGTTTGGAGGACTATTTCCCCACAATTACCTTGGCAAACCGAATGAGTTTATCATTTAAATAATATCCCTTTACAATCTCATCAATAACTTTACCTTTTTTACTTTTATCTTCTACAGGTACTTCCGCAATCGCTTCATGTTTATGTACATCAAAATCTGTGTGGATACTATCCATTGCTTTTAATCCTTTAGATTGTAAGGTGGATCTGAGTTTATTAAAAACGAGTAACACTCCTTCAATTATCTGTTCCGGATTATTAATGTTCATTTGTTTTTCCGCCCTATCACAATCATCTAAAACATCCAGCATAGATGTAATAACTTCTTTACCGGCAGTTTGCATCAATTCGATCCTTTCTTTTGCATTACGCCTTTTAAAGTTGTCAAATTCCGCAAATAATCTTACATACTTATCCTTTTGTTCTTCCAGCTCTTTTTTAAGTTTTATTGCTTCCCCGGCAGATTCAGATATTTCAGTTTCCTCATTGCCATCAATTTCATTTAATGATTCATTGGTAATATCTATTTCTTCAGGAGCATTATTTTGGCCGTTATTTCCTGCTTTTTTATTTTTTTCCATATCTAAAAATTTGTTGCCCGTCAGAAGGTTCATCGGGGCGGGCAAAGGTAGGTTAGTCAAACATTTTGCCAATAAGAAATATTAGACAATTTGACACAAATTAAAATAAGGGAATAGTTATTTATTATTTAATAACCTGGAATTTGCCGGAGTCTACGATCTTTCCGCTTCTGTCCCGTAGCTGGTAAATGTAAACACCGCGGTAAAAATCGGTAAGAGGTATATTAATTCTTGGAGTAACCGTTTTCTGGTCAAAAACTTTTTTTCCTATAAAATTAAATACCTGGAGGGAGAAATTTTTATCGAAGTCTTTTTGGAATTCAAAGTTGATTACGCTCACTGCAGGGT
>MWYX01000037.1 GCA_002050465.1 Chitinophagales bacterium 65-1 | reverse complement strand
CAGTAAGTGGTATTTATTATATTAAAGGAACAAGTGCTGCAGGATGTTTCAATATTCAACCAGTAACTGTTACCGTAAGTGTTAATCCATTACCAAACCTTAGGATAACTGATCCTGCCGGGGTATGTTCACCTGCCACAGTTGATATCACATCTCCGGCAGTAATAGGAGGTAATACAGGTTTATCATTAACTTATTTTACAGATTCTGCCGCTGTAAATGTGCTTACCAATCCCAATGCCGTTAATACAAGTGGTACTTATTATATAAAAGCAACTACAGCTGCAGGGTGTGTTTCGATTAAGCCGGTTACAGTTATAATTAATGCCTTACCAACTGCTGTATTAAGTGGGGGGGGAGCCCTTTGTCTTGGTTTAAGCAGAACATTAGATATTACTTTAACCGGCACAGCTCCATGGACGGTAACTTATTCTGATGGTGCTGCAACATTAACCATTAATTCAATTACTTCTTCTCCATATAAACTCATTGTTTCACCTACTGTAAATACAACATATTCTCTTATAAGTGTTGCAGATGCAAAATGTTCAAATGCTGCTACAAGTTCTGCTGACATTACAATTGGTACACCAATACCAGCTATACGATATCCAACAGTAAATGCAACTGCGGATCTTCCTAAACAATTGCAGGCACGTATGTTTACACCAATTGATCAATATTCATGGAATCCTGCTGTAGGTCTAAATAATTATACCATAAGCAATCCTATATTTAATTATAATACAACTACTGAATACCTGATCACGATAATGGCAGGAAATGGTTGCACCGTTGTTGATACTGTCTTAGTAAAAGTATTTCCGGCTTCAGATCCACCGGCAATACACTCAGATATATTTGTTCCCAAAGCATGGACGCCAAATAAGGATGGACATAATGATAAATTAACACCGCTGCTATACAAAATCAAAGAGATAAAATACTTTAGGGTGTTTAACCGCTGGGGGCAACTTATGTTTGAAACTAATATAAGGGGAGAAGGATGGGATGGTATATTTAAGGGGGTACTTCAGGGAACCGATGTATTTACCTGGACGGTTGAGGGCATAGGTTTGGATGGGCGACAACATAATAAACGAGGAACATCAATTTTATTAAGATAAACTATGAAAAGGTGAAAACCACTATTATTATATTTTTTATGATCCTAATGAATAAAAGCTATTCTCAGGATCCGACATTTTCGCAATTTTTTTCATCGCCTTTAAATGTCAACCCGGCATTAACTGCAAATATTAATGCTGATTGGAGAGCTATAAGTAATTACAGAAGCCAATGGATGGGCGCCCCCAGCCCTTATGTTACCGGAACAATTTCCTATGACAGTAAAATATTACAAAATAAAAATGCTTTTATTGAGAATAATAGTTTTTTAGGTTTAGGAGGCATGTTAATGTTTGATCGTGCTATGGAAGGCGTTGCAAAAGGAACCTTTGCCTCTTTAAATTTATCTTACAATGTAAAAATCATTGATGGTAAGAGTAAACATAAAATTGGTGCCGGGTTTGGGGGAAGTTATGGGCACCGAACTGTAGATTATAGCAGGCTTAATTTTGAGGATCAGTGGACAGGTTTTGGATTTAATACAAATCTTCCTACAGGGGAAACGGCACTATCTAATATGAAAGACTTTTTCTCGGCAAATGCAGGGGTTAGTTACAGTATTACAAGTGAAAACAGCAATATGGACCTTGGTGTTGCGGCCTTTCACTTAAACAGACCAAGACAAACATTCTTAGAAGATGAAAATCAGCGCCTGGCCATCAGGCAGGTAGCTCATGTAAATTTTGAAACCTATTTAAATGACAGGACCATTTTAAATGCCAATGCCATATATCAATTACAAAGTGCAACATCCAGAAGTGCAAGATACTTATCAGTTGGGGGTAGCCTTGGGTATTATTTAGGAGATTCCAGAGGCCCTATTATAAATGGAGGAGTATGGTATTGGAATGAAAATGGTTTTATTCCTTATATTGGTTTAGTATATAATAATTTACAATTTGGGTTTACATATGAGATTACTACTTCCAAATTAAATGATGCTGCCCGTAAACCAAGAACCGTAGAGCTTTCAATAATTTTAAGAGGCTCTAAGGAACCATCTAAAAATATTCCCTGCCCGTGGAAGTAATATCCTTCGTTATTTCAAATAGTTCTTTTTAAAAAAAAGCGAACTCTTTCAGAATTCGCTTCACCTGTACAACTAAACAAAAATTATGTTGTTTTTACTTTTACTTTTCCCTTTCCGTCTTCCATTTTTCTTTTTTGCTTCCAGTCTTCACCTTTAGTTTTGTTTTTCCATTCACCTTTATTCCTTTCTCCATGCTGTTTTTGTAATTGCGCAAATTGGGTTTTTTGTTCAGGAGTTAAGATCGCAGATATTTTATCTTTCCTTTCCTGCATCAAAGCTTTTCTTTGTGCTTTCATGTCTTTAACAAGCAGGTTGTCATTTTGATTTAAGGCACGTAACCTTGTAGTAAAATCCTCATTTATGGATTTTATTTGTTGTCTTTGTGTCTCGGTTAAATTAAGGTTTTCCATACCCCGCATTCCCTTACCTTCACCACCTTTGTGCATACCATGTCTTTCCTTATTTAATTTTCTTTCAACGTCTGTTTTTTGATCTTGTGCTACCGCACTGAATGTAAATGCAGCAATTGCAAATAAACCGGTTATTATTTTTTTCATACTATTATTTTTTTTAAGTTGATAATGGATAATAGATAGATTATTACATCCATAGTTTAACCAATAATTTAAAAGAAATGTTAAGAACGTGAGACGTGAAAAGTGAGACGTGAAAGAGCGGAACTCGTATCTCATGTATGGCGTGCTTTTTTCACGGATATTATACCAGTTGTGAAGTCGCCACAGGAATTGAAACTTTATTTGCCAGCTGGCCACAGGCAGCGTCAATATCTTTACCTCGGCTTATCCTTAGCCGCACATTCACCCGGTGATTAGCAAGATAGTCCATGAATTTTTGAGTCGCATCCTTGTCGGGTTTTGTAAAGTCTGCAGCATCTATAGGGTTGTATTCAATAATATTTACGAGATGAACAGGAACTTGTTTATAAATTTTTATAAGATCATCGGCATCCTGCATACTATCATTTACGCCTTTAAATAATATATATTCAAAGGTGATATCATTACCGGTTTTTTGGTGAAAATAATTTAGTGCTTCAATTAATGCTGCAATGTTATTGGTTTCATTTATCGGCATTATTTCATTGCGCTTTGCATCATTTGCCGCATGAAGCGATAAGGCTAAATTAAATCTTACTCCATCATCTCCCAGCTGTTTGATCATTTTTGCAACACCTGCAGTTGATACTGTTATTCTTCTTGCACTCATTGCTAATCCATCATTAGCGGTTATTCTCTCTATAGCCTTTAAAACGTTTTTGTAATTAAGCAATGGTTCGCCCATTCCCATAAAAACAATATTGGTTAATTTTTTTCCGTAGGTCTTTTCTGCCATTAGGTTAAGCAAAACCACTTCGTCATATATTTCATCAAATTCAAGGTTTCTTTTTCTTTCCATATAGCCTGTGGCACAAAATTTACAACTAAGGCTGCAGCCTATCTGTGAAGAAACACATGCCGTTTGCCTGCCTGCCTGTCCGGTAGGCAGGTTGTCAACAGGGATTAAAACTCCTTCTGTAAGATGATTATCGTGCGTTTTAAATCGGGTTTTAATGGTTCCATCGCTGCTGTATTGAGAAACATCCAACCTAATGGCTTGTAATGAAAAAGTATCTGATAGTGTTTGACGCAATTCTTTGCTTAGGTTAGTCATTTCATCAAAGTTATGGGCATGTTTTTGCCATAGCCATTCCCACACCTGTTTAACGCGGAATTTCTTTTCTCCTATCGTTTCAAAATAAGTCTGAAGTTCTTTGAACGTAAGGGTTCTGATATTTTTCTTTTTCCACTCATCCATTTTGCAAAGGTACGATTGCAGATTTTGTTAAGCAATGATTAAGCCTAATGTACTGTTAAGTGAAGTAGTATAACTTTGCGACATTTACATTTGTGGCAAGTTTAAAAATTATGAAAGCAGTTTATATAATCGATTCAATACGAACACCGATAGGTAAATATGGGGGCGCATTAAGTTCCGTTCGGCCAGATGATCTTTTGGCCCATGTAATAAAAGAATTGATAATAAGAAATCCGAAGATCGATATTAATAAAATTGAAGACGTTGTTGCTGGTGATGCAAACCAGGCAGGAGAGGATAACAGGAATGTAGCAAGAATGTCTGCACTACTTGCAGGATTGCCATTTACAATTCCCGGTAATACTGTAAATAGGTTATGTGCCAGCGGTCTGCAGGCAATCATGGATGCATCACGTGCAATTATCTGTGGTGATGGGGAACTTTTTATTTCAGCTGGAGTAGAAAGTATGAGCAGGGCACCATTTGTTATGGCAAAAGCTGAAACCGCTTTTAACCGTAAGCCTGAAATTTATGACACCACATTGGGTTGGCGCTTCCAAAATAATAAATTATCAGGCATGCACTATCCATATTCTATGGGAGAAACCGGAGAAAATGTTGCAAAAAAATGGGGAATATCCCGGCACGCACAGGATGAATTTGCTTTTGAAAGTCAGCAGAAATATTTTGATGCGTTAGATTCCGGCAGATGGAAGGATGAAATCGTTCCGGTTGAAACCCTTCGACAAGCTCAGGGTGACAAATTTGAAAATGAAAAAATAATTTTTGACCGCGATGAACATCCAAGAAAAACAAGCATGGAAAAACTGGCATCTTTAAAACCGGCTTTTGCAAAAGACGGTACAGTAACAGCCGGAAATTCTTCAGGAATTAATGATGGAGCTGCAGCTATGTTGTTGGCAAGTGAAGAAGCTGTAAAAAAATATAATTTAAAACCAATGGCAAGGGTAGTAAGTATGGCTGTTGCTGGAGTTGATCCGGCGGTAATGGGAATGGGCCCGGTACCTGCCACTATTAAAGCTTTACAGCGGGCAGGTTTAAGTGTCAGCGATCTAGACCTGGTAGAATTGAATGAAGCATTTGCATCGCAGGCTATTGCATGCATTCATGATCTCAGTCTTGATCTTGAAAAAGTAAATGTAAATGGCGGTGCTATTGCCATTGGCCACCCATTGGGCTGCAGTGGCGTAAGAATTTCAACAACTTTATTGCATGAAATGAAACGACGAAAAGCTAAATATGGTTTGGCTACTATGTGCGTAGGAGTAGGGCAGGGGGCTGCGGTAATATTTTCCGAACCGTGATTGTCTGAACCGGGATTTTTGAGATTTATGGGATTAAGAGGAAAATAAATGCCTTCCCTAATTAAATAGAATTGGAATTGAATATTTTTTAATCCAATACTCCTTTAATCCCATAAATCTCAGTTCAGACAATTCTATATAATTCTTTCTTCACCAATCTGTAATTCGTAAAGATAGAAAGTGCAAGTAATAACAGTCCAATTGCGAGTACACTCCAATGCAAAAAATAAGAGAGATCATTTCCTTCAACAAAAGATACTTTTACAAACGTATAATGCATTGTAGCCGTGATGATAACAGCAGCGATAACTACAAAAACATATATAGGAATCCATGTTTTGGCAACCGTTTTACTCAGCCAATCCGGGGAATAACCCAGTGTAAGCAATAACTGCAAATTCTCTTTGCTTTTTGCTATCATCAGCTGTAAGTAAAAAGAGAACAATATTAATGCAAGAACAATTACAAGAATTCCAAACACACCCAGGGCGCTTACAATATTTTGCAGTACTTTTTTAATTCTTCCAAATTTTGTTTTGTCTTTATTTAGATGATATTTTTTACTATCTAAAAACGAGATCAGCTGCGGGTTATTAGCATCCTTTGTCTTGATATAAACTCTTGATGGATTTACTTTTGATACACCACCAAAAGTCTGATTACTCCATTCCATAAAAGATTTAGGTACAATAACAGAATTTATACGGTCACTAAGCGCTACAATATTTCCTGCAAAATTTTGTACCCCGGTGGCTCCATAAACTTCCAGAATAATATTTACAGCTGAAATTGTTTTACCGGAAAGCTGGGGAAGATCCTGGCTGGGTGCAAATACATTATACAACTCAAGGAAGTCTGAAGAAAAAATAATCGGCACAGTAGTTTGACCGGGCTCCCATTTAAATCCAGGAGGCACTGTATCAATAAATGCATCATCAATACTTTCTAAAAATAGATCAGTGCTGAAAGGAATTATATTTCCGGCACTTGCTTTCACCCTGTATTGGTTAGATATTAATGGAGCAGCATCTTCAACAGTCGGATGGTTTTTTAATTCATTGAGCTCATCATCTTTAAAAGTATTGTCTTTCCCCATATTCTCATTCGTGATCACTTTAGTTACAGAGAAAAAATCAAATCCATCTTTCCGGGGATTATTTTCTTTTAATAAATTATTTATGTTCAGAAACATTTGCATAGAACTTAGCAGCAGCACTACGCCAATGCCTAAACCAAAATAACTGATCCATTTACTTATCTTGTTTTTACTTGTGTTAAGAAGGGGTAAAATTGTCTGAACCATTGATTACAGGATTGTCTGAACCATGATTTATGGGATTAGAAGATTAATGGGATTAATACAATAAATAAAAATTTAATCTTTCGAAAAAAATACTAGTAACATTTTCCCATTAATTCCTAAAACTCCCATAAATCCCAGTTCAGATATTATAATTTTAAAATTCTTTCTCCCTTAAAAAAATCCAATTCTTTTAAGTCTGCAAATATCATTGAAGCATTACGCACTTCACATTCTTCATTAATTAATTCAAAAGCTTTGTTTCGGTTATTCTCATCCAGGTTACTGAAAGGCTCATCGAGCAATAAAAAATCGAAAGGCTGCATAAGGGAACGGATAATTGCAATACGTTGCTGCTCGCCATAGCTACAGGTACTGGCCAGCCTGTTCAATTTGTTTACTATCCCTAATCGCTCGGCCATCTCCTCAATTTTTTCAGCAGGATGATAAGGATTTAGTTGCCTCTTTAATTCAATATTATTACTAACCGTTTGGTTAGTAAACAACCTGAGATCCTGAAAAACAATGCTTAAATTCTTTTGGCGAAAGGTTGAAAATTTTTCTAAGGAAAACTTTTTTATGTTCTCATCCAGGTAAGAAATAGTACCCTCATAATCTTTTCGCAAACCGTAAATAAAATGGATAAGAGAGGTTTTACCACTGCCGGATGGTGCCACAATATGTATATGTTCTCCTTTATTAAAGCTTATTTTTTCCCCCCATATTTCTGAATCGGTAGTTTGTGCTTTTTCAAAATAGGTAGGAATAATTTCCTGCAGGCGGATATGCATAATAAAATTACTTCCTTGTTTTTATTGCATTATTTCCCTGCCCTTAGCCGAATCTATTACTTTTCTAATAGTACTATCTCTTGTCCATTCTTCTTTTTGTTTCTTTTTTTCTTCTCTTGCTATTATCGATAGTGCATCAATATATTTATTGAGTTGCTTTAAGCTGTTAGTATTTTTATCAACAAGATTTACTTCCGTTTCGCTCACCAGGCTACCATTTTTATATTCTCCGCCGATACCATAAAAATTATTCCACATGCGGATGTTTTGATCGTAATAACGTTTTTTTACACTGTCTTTCGTAAGCTCTGTTTGTAAGGCTTTTAAAATCATTTGTATGTTAACAAAACTTCCCATGGGATGATTACTTATTTTAGAAAGAAAATCCGGATTAATCTGTGTACCGGCAAAATATTTATTTACTGCATCCTGCGAATTGCCAATCGCAAAATAACGGTCATCCATTTTTTGAAAACTATTTTTTTGCGGTACATCTTTCCCCATTTTTTTGCTGAAGTTGAGTAATTTATTAAAGGCATCTTTATCTCCTATAGCCACGGCAAATAAAAATGTTGCATCAGTTTTGTTGTAATAATCACTAATTGTATCTTTTAAACCTGGTAATTTAAGTGAATCATTTTTCACTGTTACATCACTTACCGCAAACAAAATATCTCCTTTGGTAGCTCTTACAATGTCATCTAAAGAAATCCCTTCGGCAGAAAGAAATAAATTAATGAATCCATCCAGCCCCGTAAGTTTGATTATTTCCAGTATGCTTCCCGGTGTAACGTGTAAAGAAAAAATTGCAGCAATATTTTGTGAAGGAAGCCTTTTAATCATATCTGTATTTATATTTCCTTCCCCTTTTTTTAGAATGTCAGAAAGCTCTTTACCAAAGTACTGCTTGTGGGTACCCGTGATTTTTCCATCCTGAAAGTTTATTGTTGCTGTTGAAATATTATCTTCCAGAAATTTATCAAGTTTTACCATACCTGCCATCCCGGGCATTCCCGGCATCGAGCCTTTGGAAAGCTCATTTGTATTTAACCAAAAATGTATGTCGCCTTCTTCATCAATAAGCTTTGCAAATTTCTCATTTTTGTAAAGGCTGTTGTCATCATTTAATGAAAACAACCTTTTGCAAACACTTACCAAAGTATCCGGAGAAACAGGGGCCAAAGGTATGGGGCTAAAAGAAGAATCATTTAATGAATCTCGTTGGAATTTGCGATAATCTGAACTTGTAATAAAGGCAAACCTTTCATCATTCCATCCAATTACTGATGTATCAGTTTTAAGCATGTTAAGTTCCCCTTCTTTAGTAACAGGAGCATTTGGAAGCATGCTTTTTACAAAGTCAGAAAATGCTTTACTGTCTTTTAAACTGCCTTCAACAACAGCTTGACCTGCATTATTAGGCTTTAAAATAAAAAAAACAATATTTGATTTTACATCGATCCCGGTTTTTGCAGGATCGTTAATAAATGCTTTTGATGTTACAGGTATTGCACTGTCAGACATTAATTCATTATACCACTGTGTATTTTTTATTTCGTCCCAGCTTACTTTAGAAAGCAACGATTTTGTATTAAATTCAATAATCATAGCAGCTTCTTTGGGAACCATTTTTCCCAGGTTACTTTTTTTGCTGCATGAAGCAATAAGTACTGTAAACAATACAATGAAGGGGAATAGTTTAATATATTTCATAATTTTTTTTATTAATTATTAAAAAGCAGAAAGTACCCTTTTATCATTTGGTAAAATAATCTTTAATTTCATTTAAACCGATTGTTACCTGTTCATTTTTTACAAGATCTTTTACAACACAGCTTTGCGTCTTAATTTCTTCACTGCCTATAATTACAGCATAGTTAATATTCTTTTTTGAGGCGTATTTAAATTGTTTATCCATTTTAGCTGGTTCGGGAAAAAGCTCACAACTAATCCCTTTGGCTCTTAGTTGCTGCATTTGGAAAAATGCAAATTTACTTTCCTCAGTTCCCATATTAAAAAATAAAGCTGTTGCTCCTTTCTGCATTTTTTCAGGAAACAAATTTAATTCATCCATTACATCATAAATCCTGTCAACACCAAAACTTATTCCTACTCCCGGCATATCAGGTACGCCAAATAATCCGGTAAGATCATTATATCTACCGCCGCCGCCAATACTTCCAATTTCTATATTCTTTGCTTTTACTTCATAGATAACGCCGGTATAATAGTTTAAACCCCTTGCAAGGGTAAGATGAATATTAACCTTAGGCTTGCCGAAAGCACCTTCAGGAGCATCATGAAGCAGACTTAAAATAAATTCTAGTTCTTCAATACCTTTTTTTCCTTCTTCAATATTTAAGAATAGCGTTTTTAGACTGTCGAGCTTTTGTTGGTTGGTACCCTTGATATTTAGATAATCCTCGATAATTTTAATCTGCCGGGGCCCTAATCCGTTCTTTTCTAACTCTTGTTTTACTTTTTCTATTCCAATTTTATCAAGCTTATCAATGGCTACAGTAATGCTCATCATTTTATCTGTAGCATTACAAAGTGCTGCAAGCGAGGTTAAGATTTTTCGATTATTTAAATTTAATTCTATGTCAATTCCCAGTCGTTTAAATACCTCCCAATAGATGAATGCAAACTCTGCATCATACATAAATGAATAACTGCCTACCACATCGGCATCACATTGATAAAATTCCCTATATCTTCCTTTTTGCGGTCGGTCTGCCCTCCATACAGCCTGCATCTGGTAACGCTTATAAGGCATTGTAAGTTGCCCATAATTCATCGCTACATATCTTGCAAAGGGAATCGTAAGATCATAGCGTAAAGCTTTTTCTGTAAGTGTTTTTACACTTTTCCCCCGTAAAATTTTTTTGAAATCTTCTTTTGCCTGCTCGTGTTTTTGGGAATTATCCAAACCATTATTCAAAATTTTAAAGATTAGTTTATCTCCCTCATCCCCATACTTTCCTGTTAGTGTATCAAGATTTTCTAATGCAGGAGTTTCCAACGGCTCAAATCCATACAATTCAAAAACGGTTCTTATGGTATCAAAAATATATCCCCGTTTTCTGATGACTTGAGCAGAAAAATCTCTGGTGCCCTGTGGTAATGTTGGTTTCATGCGCAATCCCGTGAGAAAATGTTTTAGTTTCGATTAATAACAAAGATAGTTGACTGTATCTAAGTGATTAGTAATTTTTGGTAAACATTTGCTATCATGATTATGGAAATTATTTATCTTTCCCCTCTTTATTAAATATAAATAATGAACATGGAAGAATTGGAAGATAACACAGATCCCAAAACCAAAAGGTATATTTTAAGAAGAAGTATAATGGACATCGGAATGGGAGCCATATATATAAGTATAGCAGTTGTGATTTTCTTTGCAAATCAACTTGGTCTCCATAATGAATTTGCCGAAAGCATATGGGGAAAATTTTTTGCCGGTCTGTTTATATTATATGGTATATGGCGGGTTTACCGGGGTATTAAAAAACATTATTTAAAAGAAAGATGAGATTATATAAATTATCGGGGCTACAATTATTATCAATAAATATAATTGTATATGTATTGTGTAGCTGTAGTGGTCAACATGAGCGAACAGATACAGATACTCCTGAAAAAGGCAGAATTCATATTAGCGTTGATGAATCATTTAAACCGGTAATAGATTCTCAGATACAGGTATTTGAGGCATTATACCCACAGGCAAAAGTTATAGCAGAATATAAACCGGAAGCTGAATGTTTCAGGGATCTTATTAAAGACAGTACCAGAATGATAATTGTTACCCGTGGTTTAACACCACAGGAAGAAAGATTTTATAAAGATTCATTGAAGTATGGGCCAACATGGAACAAAGTAGCTAATGATGCTATTGCAGTAATTGTAAATACCAGGTCAAAAGATACAATTCTATCCTTAGCAAAAATAAAGGGCATTTTAGATGGCACAACCGGTGACAAACAGATTGCAGTATTTGATGGGTTATCCGCTACCAGTACTGTGCGCTTTGCTGTAGATTCAATATTAAAAGGAAAACCTTTTGATCCTAAAAAAGTATTTGCCGCTAAAAGCAGCCAGGAAGTAATTAATTATGTTTCTTCAAATGATAATGCTATTGGTTTTGTAGGTGTTAGCTGGATAGGGAATAAAGAGGATACCGCACAACTTAGTTTTTTGAAAAAAGTTAAAATTGCTGCATTGGAATGCAATTGCCCTGAAAAAAAGTTTGTAAAGCCATATCAGTATAACATTTTATCGAGGCGTTACCCGTTGGTACGTGGTTTGTATTATATCCTCAAAGAAAACTATGACGGACTGGGTAGTGGCTTTGCAAATTTTATGGAATATGAAAAAGGCCAACTCATTTTTTGGCGTGCTTATCTTGGGCCAACAAGAATGCAATTTAATGTTCGCTCAGCAACAACTAACTAATAACTAAAATCAACACACACATAAAATAAACTCACAAATATGCATAAAGTAAAAATCATCAGCTCATTAATTACCCTTCTTTTTACCGGCAATATATTATTTGCCCAAACTATTGACGAAGGAAAACGTTTTTTATATTATGAAAGATATAATAGCGCCAGGGATGTATTTAGTAAAATGGTAAATGCTAATCCTAATAATGTTGAAGCCGCTTACTGGCTTGGACAAACTTACCTAGGGCAGGAAGATAGTGTTTCTGCAAAAACATTATATCAAAAAACATTAAGTGCAAATGCAAATTCTCCTTTAATGTTAGTAGCAATGGGTCAAATGGCTCTTATGGATCGTCAAAACAATGAGGCCCGTAATCGCTTTGAAACTGCAATCAGCCTTACAAAAGGGAAAGATTATAATATATTAAATGCAATTGCCCGTGCTAATGTAGATGCAAGATCCGGCGATGCTGCATATGCTATAGAAAAAATAAAAATGATTCCTGAGAATAAAAGAACCGCCGAAATGTGGACTACGTTAGGTGATGCCTATCGTAAAATGACAGATGGTGCAAATGCGCAGATATCTTATCAAAGCGCTTTAGGTGTAGACCCCAACTATACCAGGGCAAGTTTTATGATAGGAAGACTATATCAAACCCAGGGAACTTCACAGGAGCCATACTATATGAAATATTATAATGAGGCCATGCAAAAGGATCCAAAATATGCCCCGGTATACGCATGGTTGTCAGAATATTATTATCGCAGGGATATTAATAAGGCAAGGGAATATCTTGATAAATACATAGGCGTTGCAGATCCGGATAGCAAAAACTGTTATTACCAGGCTTCTTTTCTATATGCTTCCAGCAAATTCCAGGAGTCCATTACTAAAGCTAATGAATGCATAGCTGCAGGCGGACAAAATCCTTACCCTAGCTTATATGGATTAAAGGCATTTGCATACGATAAGGTAGGTGATTCTGCCAGTGCAAAAACGTTTTTTGAAACCTATTTTCAAAAACAAAAACCTGAAAATCTTTTATCCGGAGACTATGCTACCTATGGCAGGGTATTATTAAAATTTCCGGGCAATGAGGCTAAAGCAGCTGATTATATTCAAAAAGCCATTACGTTAGATACTTTAGAAGTAAATAAAATTGAGTATATAACTTCAGTTGCTAATAATTATCTGGCAGCTAAAAATTATAATGAAGCAGGTAAATGGTATTCGAGAGTTCTCGGTGTAAAAAAGAATGTTACTAAAACGGATTTATACAATGCGGGCTATAATTATTACCGCGGTAGTAATTATACAGCTGCTGATTCCATATTTAAAATATATCAGCAAAAATATCCTGATGATATTTTAGGGTTTCAATTGGGTGCATATTCCCAGGCATATATAGACTCTACGGGGACTTTAGGTTTAGCAAAACCTACTTATGAAAAAGTGATACAGCTTGCATCTGCTTCTAAAGATACGGCAAATGCTAAGCAGCAGCTAATACCTGCATATAATTATATGCTGGCACATTATCATAAAAACAAAGATTATGCTTCAGCATTAACATGGAATGAAAAAATCTTAGTTCTTGAACCAGCTAATGCGCAGGCTTTAGCAAATAAAACCGCATTACAGGCAGCGCTTAACGCTCCAAAAGCCAAAGTAAAAGTTGAGGATGATAAGGTTAAGGCCAAAACCTCCGATACTAAACAAAAAGTTACACCTACTAAAAGTAAGGTCAAGCCAAAGTAATAAGTGTACTGATATAATAATCCCTGGATATAAATTCCGGGGATTTTCTTTTATAAACATAAGGTTATTAAAACACTTTAGTTAATCATTAAAAAACCGTTTTTTAAAAGATTGAAAATTGATATTGCTGTGTTAATTTTGCCCTGCAGTTAATAAACCCATATGTTTTTTTTACAGGCATCCAATGATGTAAATAGTACAGTAAATTATCTTCCCATAGGTATTCAATTACTTTTTGCAATTGTATTTATAGGAGGTATGATGGCATTAACCCATTTGTTCGGACCTAAAAGGAAAACATCAGATAAACTTACCAATTTTGAAAGCGGAATTGCTTCAAGAGGAAATGCCCGTCAACCCATGGCTATTAAATATTTTTTGGTAGCTATATTATTTGTTTTGTTTGATGTGGAGGTAATATTTTTTTATCCTTATGCAGTAAATTTCAGGGAATTGGGGTGGCACGGTTTTATAGCAGTATTAATGTTTGTAGGCTTTTTTCTTTCCGGTTTTTTTTATATAATTAAGAAAGGGGCATTAAAGTGGGAAGATTAAACAATTAGCTAATTAGCTGATGTGATAATTAACTAATGATAACGTGAATTATTATTTAATATGCATTGTTCAATCAGCACATTAGCATATCATAAAATCATCAAATTAATATGCCACGTCCGGTACAATATAATATCAGGGAAAAACCAATGGAAGCTCCTATTGGTACTGTAATTGCGCCGGAGGGTTATACCGGGGAAGGTTTTTTTGCAGCGAAGCTTAGCGATGTAGTGGGTCTTGCAAGAAAAAATTCTATCTGGCCTTTGCCCTTTGCAACAAGCTGTTGCGGCATTGAATTTATGGCATTAATGGGGTCTCACTATGACCTTGCCAGGTTTGGTTCGGAAAGAGTAAGTTTTTCTCCCCGTCAGTGCGACCTGTTAATGGTGATGGGAACCATCGCCAAAAAAATGGCCCCCATTGTAAAACAGGTTTATTTACAGATGGCAGAGCCACGCTGGGTTTTGGCAATGGGTGCATGTGCCTGCAGCGGAGGAATATTTGATAGCTATTCTGTATTGCAGGGCATTGACCAAATTATTCCCGTGGATGTTTATGTGCCTGGATGTCCTCCACGGCCGGAAGCTGTTTTAGATGGTTTTATGAAAGTGCAGGAACTGGTTGGCAAAGAAAGTATAAGAAGAAGAAATTCTGAGCAGTATCAACAATTATTGGAAAGTTACGGAATACAATAAAATAAAGCTATGAGCTACGGGCTAGGAGCTACGAGCTTATTTGATTGATAATTCCTCACAGCTCCTGGCTGTAGGCTCAAAGCTAAATATGGCGTTATCTAACGGAATAATTAAAAGCAGATTAACGGAGAAATTTGGTGACCAGTTAATTGATTGGGAAGAACCTTACGGAATGCTTACTTTTTCTGCTTCAAAAGATCTAAATCTTAAAATACTCCAGTTTTTATTTGATGATCCAGAACTAAAATTTAAATTTCTTACTGATCTTACTGCTGTACACTATCCGGATAGAAAATGCGAAGAACTTGCCGTAGTTTATCACCTTCACAATCTTATTGATAATATACGCATCCGATTTAAGGTGTTTACTGATATTTTGAAACCTGATGTGTTTAGTGCGACAGCTTTATATCAATCGGCTAACTGGATGGAAAGAGAAGCTTATGATTTCTACGGAGTTAATTTTGTTGGCCATCCAAATTTAATTAGGATACAAAATGTGGAAGAAATGGAATATTTTCCACAACGAAAAGAATATCCTTTAGAAGAGCAAAGCAGGATTGATAAAGATGATGAAATGTTTGGAAGAGGTGGTTCTTTTGGCCCCGGAAACGAAAGGTCATATCATGGAACTATATCTGATGATGATAAAGAAGCAATGAAGAAAAACTAATTTACTTTTAAAAATTGCAAACAACAGAACATATTAAACTTCCTGCCGGTAG
Source organism: Chitinophagales bacterium 65-1 (assembly GCA_002050465.1). GTDB lineage: Bacteria > Bacteroidota > Bacteroidia > Chitinophagales > Chitinophagaceae > Ginsengibacter. The sequence goes on along the minus strand of MWYX01000037.1, from coordinate 20,959 downwards.
CCTGGGCAAGCATACCACCACGCTTAACCTTGGACCTACGCATCCGGCTACGCATGGTGTTTTTCAAAATATTTTAGAGTTGGATGGAGAGAGAATAGTAGATGCGGTACAAACGGTAGGTTACATTCACCGGGCATTTGAAAAGATTGCAGAACGTAGACCACTTTATCAAATTACTACACTTACTGACAGGATGAATTATTGTTCATCACCCATAAATAATATGGGATGGCATATCACCTGCGAAAGACTATTAAAAATAGAAACGCCAAAACGGGTTGATTACTTACGGGTTATAATTATGGAGCTTGCCCGAATTTCCGACCATCTTATTTGCAATTCAATTGTTGGAGTTGATACAGGTGCATACACAGGCTTTTTGTATGTAATGCAATATCGTGAACTTATCTATGAGATTTATGAAGAGGTTTGCGGAAGCAGGCTTACAACAAATATTGGACGTATTGGTGGCTTTGAAAGAAACTTTACACCAACAGCGTTTGAAAGACTTGAAAAGTTTATTAAAGAATGGCCTGTTGTTTTACGAGAATTTGAAAACCTTTTTACCCGCAACCGCATTTTTATGGAACGCACGATAGGTGTGGGTCCTATCTCTGCTGAAAGAGCCTTGAATTATGGATTTACAGGTCCCAATTTAAGAGCCGCAGGTGTTGATTATGATGTAAGAGTGCATACACCTTACAGCAGTTATCAGGATTTTAAATTTACTATTCCCGTTGGCACAACAGGTGATTGTTATGATAGGTATTTGGTTCGTAATAGTGAAATGTGGCAAAGCCTTGAACTGATAAAACAAGCATATAAAAAAGTGCAGGAGTTTAAAGGCGCAGAGTCAGAGGTATATCATGCAGATGTTCCTGAATATTACTTACCTGATAAGAAAGATGTGTACACCAAAATGGAAGCACTCATTTATCATTTTAAAATAATAATGGGAGAGACAAATATTCCGGCAGGCGAAATTTATTCTGCAGTGGAAGGTGGAAATGGTGAGCTTGGTTTTTACTTAATTAGTGATGGAGGAAGAACGCCATACCGCCTTCATTTTCGCAGACCTTGTTTTATTTATTACCAGGCATTTACTGAATTGATAAAAGGAGGAATGTTAAGCGATGCAGTTATTACTATGAGCAGTTTAAATATTATCGCAGGCGAAATGGATGCATAAATAACTTTTAATGTCAGTACAATTTTCACAGGAGAGATTAAATAAGGTTAACGAATTGATGTCTCATTATCCGCAGGGCAAACAAAAAAGCGCTTTGCTGCCCGTTCTGCATTTAGCACAACAGGAGTTTGGAGGATGGCTTGATGTAAGTACAATGGATTATGTGGCCTCCTTGCTACAACTGCAGCCAATAGAAGTTTATGAAGTGGCTACATTTTATTCAATGTATAATTTAAAGCCGGTTGGTAAATATGTATTTGAAGTTTGCCAAACAGGCCCATGCATGGTTAACGGTAGCGATAATATTATTGATTACATAAAAGAAAAATTAGGAATAGCAGTTGGTGAAACCACCCAGGATGGTTTATTCACTTTAAAAACAGTTGAGTGCCTGGGTGCTTGCGGTTATGCCCCAATGATGCAGCTGGGTAAAACTTATCGTGAACATCTTACAAAAGAAAAAGTAGATGCAATTATTGATGAGTGTGTAAAGAATGCAACAACAAATAATTAAGAATAAACATGCAAAGAATTTTATTCATATTATTAATTGGTTTTACACCAATATTTTCTTTTGCTCAGAGTTCCTTTTTAAAGGAGGCAGCAGCAAAATTTAATAAGGCATTGATTACAAAAGACACTTTTCTTTTAAAACAATTGTTGCATAAGCATGTTACTTATGGTCATTCTAACGGATGGGTGGAAACAAAAGCAGAAGTGATTAAAGATTTAGTAAACGGAAAGCTATCTTATTTTAAAATTGATAGCAAAGATGTGCAATGGACGGTGATTAATAATGTTGCAACCATGCGAAATACTTCTAACATCAGTTTTGAATTAGAAGGCAAGCCTGGTGAACTACATCTGCATGTCGTGCAGGTCTGGCTGAAAACCAACAAAGGTTGGCAATTACTAACACGGCAGAGTACAAAATTTGAGAAATAGATGGCAAGAAAATTATTATTAGAAAAGGCAAACATTGAAGGCATCCGTGGCTATGATGTATATCGCCGTGAGGGTGGATATAAAAGTGTGGAGAAAGCCTTAAAAATGGCACCCAATGATATTGTGGAAGAAGTAAAGAAAAGTGGTTTGCGAGGTCGTGGTGGTGCAGGTTTTCCTACGGGAATGAAATGGAGTTTTTTGGCAAAGCCAGAAGGAGTTGCAAGATATCTTGTCTGCAATGCAGATGAAAGTGAGCCCGGTACTTTTAAAGACCGCTACCTGATGGAATTTCTTCCGCATTTATTAATTGAAGGAATGATCGTTTCTGCATTTGCGCTGGGCAGTAATGTTTCTTATATCTATATACGTGGCGAGTATGATTGGATAACAGATATTCTGGATAATGCAATTGCAGAAGCAAAGCAATATGACTTTCTTGGCAAAAATATTTTAGGAAGCGGATTTGATTGCGAGATCTATACGCATCGTGGTGCAGGAGCCTACATATGCGGAGAAGAAACTGCATTAATAGAAAGCCTTGAAGGTAAAAGAGGTTTACCAAGAATTAAACCACCATTCCCCGCAGTTAGAGGTGTATGGGATTGCCCCACAGTTGTAAATAATGTTGAAACATTAGCAGCGGTTGTCCCGATCATTAATGAAGGCGCAGATGCATATGCAAAGATTGGCGTTGGTAAATCAACCGGAACAAAATTGATGAGCGCTTGTGGAAATATTAATAAGCCTGGTGTGTATGAAATTGATATGACCATGTCTGTTCAGGAATTTATTTACAGCGATGAGTATTGCGGCGGCATACCCAATGGAAAAAGATTGAAAGCATGCATTCCTGGTGGATCATCAGTGCCAATTCTTCCGGCTAACTTATTATTAAAAACAGCCAAAGGCGAAACAAGATTGATGAATTATGAGAGCCTTGCAGATGGCGGTTTTGCAACAGGCTCCATGATGGGAAGCGGGGGATTTGAAGTATTGGATGAAGACCAATGTATTGTTCGTCATACAATGAGTTTAGCAAGATTTTATCATCATGAAAGTTGTGGGCAATGCTCACCCTGCAGGGAGGGAACCGGTTGGATGGAAAAGATCTTAAAGAAGATTGAATATGGAAGGGGCGAACTAAAAGATATTGACCTTTTGTGGGATATTCAACGAAAGATTGAGGGCAATACGATCTGCCCTTTAGGTGATGCGGCAGCATGGCCTGTTGCAGCAGCAATAAGGCATTTTAGAGATGAATTTGAATGGCATGTATTACACCCCGAAGAATGTTTAAAAACAAATTATGGATTGGCACATTATGCTGATACCCCTAAATCCCCTGAAGGGGACTTGGTTAAAGCATAATAATTTTAAATAATAAAAATAAAAAAGCCCTTTAGGGGCTTGGGATATGGCTGAAGAAATTAAAAATACGGCACCACAAAATCTTAAAGTAACAATAGATAATATTACTATTGATGTTCCTGCAGGTACAACTATTTTAAATGCTGCACGGATGATTGGAGGAGAAGTTGCTCCTCCCGCCATGTGTTATTACACTCATTTAAAAGATAGCGGTGGTAAATGCCGTACCTGTTTGGTTGAGGTTAGCAAAGGTTCTGAAAAAGATCCACGCCCAATGCCTAAGCTTATTGCATCCTGCAGAACAACTGTAATGGATGGGATGGAAGTGAAAAATATTACCAGCGACAAAGTGTTGGATGCAAGAAAAGGCGTTGTTGAATTTTTATTAATTAATCATCCACTTGATTGCCCGGTTTGTGATCAGGCTGGAGAATGTGATCTGCAGGATCTTAGTTATGAACATGGCGCTGTGCAAACCCGTTATGAATTTGCAAGAAGAACTTTTGAAAGAGAAGATATTGGCCCGTACATACAACTGCACATGACGCGTTGTATACTTTGTTATCGCTGTACCTATGTTGCAGACCAGTTGACCGATAACAGGTTTCATGGAATTTTAGACCGGGGAGATAAATCAGAAATATCTACTTATATATCAAAAGCAATTGAAAATGATTTCAGCGGAAGCATGATTGATGTTTGCCCGGTAGGCGCATTAACCGATAGAACTTACCGTTTTAAAAATCGTGTTTGGTTTTTAAAACCTATGGATGCTCATCGTGATTGTGATAAATGTTGCGGTAAAGTAACGATCTGGAACCGGGGTGATGAAGTGTATCGTGTTACGGCCCGTAAAGATCAGTGGGGTGAAGTTCAAACTTTGCCTGACGGAAAACCGGCGTGGATATGCAATACATGCAGGTTTGAAAAAAAGCATACAGATGATTGGGTAATTGAAGGAGCAACAAAAATTGATCGTCACTCCGTTATTTCCCAGGGACATTATGTTGGCACTATAGCTGCACCTGACCCGTTGGAAAAAGTATTGCAGGGGCGTAAGCCACATTTGTTGTTGGATATTCATGATGAAAGTGAAGTGAATACCCCCCAAGTGCATTTAAGTGAGATTGAAGGGCCGGCTGTTGGTAAAACTTTTAATGGTGATCCTCATGCATCGGGGCATAATGTAACAGATGTGAAAATTGGTGCTGGTCCTAATGAAAAAGGAACAGATTCAACTAATCCAAATACGCCATGAATAAAAAAACTAAAATGATATACTTTATATCAGTGCCTGTTTATGCAATTATAGCTTTTTTGGCAATGTATTTTTTATTTAATTGGAGCTTAAAAAAATCAATAATCATTTCAGGTGGTGGTATGATAGCCATGATTATTGCAGATTCAATTGCATTTTATTTTATTGAGAAAAAAAAGAGGAAAAATATTAACCAGGAGGCTACAGATTCAACTGATCTAAATACGCTATAATAATGTTAGTAATTGATTGGGCAATTTTTATAGAAAAGCTTGTTCTGATAATTTCAGTTGTAAGCGGGTCATTGGTAATTGCAATGTATTCCACTTATATGGAACGTAAGGTGGCGGCTGTTCTACAGGATAGAAGAGGGCCAAGCCGTGCCGGCCCGTTCGGTATTTTACAACCACTGGCAGATGGCCTAAAATTATTTTTTAAAGAGGAGATCATTCCAAGTTTCTCATCTAAGTTTTTATTTATTCTGGGGCCATGCCTGGCAATGCTTACTGCAATGATGATCGGCGCTGTAATTCCGTGGGGCAACAAAGTGCATTTATTCGGTAGAGATATTTCTTTACAGATTGCTGATATTAATATAGGCGTACTATACATATTCGGGGTGGTGAGTATGGGTGTATATGGTATTATGATCGGTGGATGGGCAAGCAATAATAAATTTTCCTTGTTAGGTGCTATGAGAGCTTCCTCACAAATTATCAGTTACGAACTGGCAATGGGTATTTCATTAATTGCATTGTTGATGGTAACAGGAACACTTAGTTTAAAGGAAATGGTTGGCGGGCAAATGGATCATTGGTGGAATATATTTAAACAGCCTTTGGGGTTTCTCATTTTTTTAGTTTGTGCATTTGCCGAATGTAATCGAACGCCATTCGATCTTGCAGAGGCAGAAAATGAGTTAGTGGGAGGATATCATACTGAATACTCTTCCATGAAACTTGGATTTTATTTATTTGCCGAATACATCAACATGTTTTTAAGCAGTGCTGTTATGGTGAGCTTATTTTTTGGAGGGTATGATATTCCCTTTGTAAATGATGTTAATCTTGCACAAAATATAGGTATTAACTGGGCAGCGATTTTACAGGGACTTTGTTTGTTTGGTAAAATAGTTAGTTTCCTTTTTTTATTCATGTGGGTAAGATGGACAATTCCCCGTTTTCGTTACGACCAGTTAATGAATCTCGGATGGAAAATTTTAATTCCTATGGCGCTTTTTAATATGATAGTAACAGGGGGATTAATATTATTAAAACAAAACAACTGGCATTTCTAAACATAAAAATATATTTGCGCAACTTTTGCGCTAACACAAATAATGCAAGCACTAACAAATAAAGTAGAAGTTGTCTCAAGAAAACCGATGACATGGTGGGAAAGAATGTACTTGCCTGCTATCTTAAAAGGTATGGCAATTACCTTCAGCCATATTTTTAAAAAGAATCCAACAATAAATTATCCTGAAAAGACACGCCCTTTTAGTCCTGTCTTTCGTGGATTACAGATTTTAAATCGTGATGAAGAAGGAAGGGAAAAATGTACTGCCTGCGGGTTGTGTGCAGTTGCCTGTCCGGCAGAAGCTATAACAATGGAAGCAGCAGAAAGGCAACCAGGCGAAGAACATTTATATAAAGAAGAAAAATATGCGGCTAAGTATGAAATAAATATGCTTCGCTGTATTTTTTGTGGTTTTTGTGAAGAGGCTTGTCCTAAGGATGCAGTTTATCTAAGTGAAACTTTTGCGCCATCGAATTTCCAGCGTAAGGGATTTATTTATGGAAAGGATGATCTTTTAATTCCGCACCCGGTAAATGAGCCGGAAGCATTTGCAAAAGCCAGGGGCAGCAGGGCAAAAAATCCTGAAGGACATGGTAATGAGCATTGATATAAGAAAGTTTAGTTTATGAATATAGATTTCAATCAATTAACAACTCGTAGCGCACAACTCATAACCCGCAACTTTTAATGGAGGTCACACAAATATTATTTTGGTTTTTATCTGTATTAGCTGTTGGGGCTGCTATAGGTGTTGTATTAAGTAAAAGCCCTATCTATAGTGTGTTATGGCTTATTGTTGTTTTCTTTTCAATTTCCGGTCATTACATTTTAATGAATGCACAATTTTTGGCTATTGTAAATATTATTGTGTATGCCGGGGCTATAATGGTTTTGTTTCTATTTGTGATAATGCTGATGAACCTGAATGCTGACGCTGAACCTGCGAAAAATAAATATTTAAAATTTGCAGGTGTTATTGCCGGGATGTGCCTGATGATTGTTTTAGTAGCTGCACTGGCAGAATCTTCTGACATTAAAGTCTCGTTGGCGAGAGGCAGTGATGTAGGGTTAATAAAGAATCTCGGCCGGTCATTATTTACAACATATGTTATTCCCTTTGAGATAAGCAGTATCCTGTTTTTGAGTGCCATGGTAGGTGCAGTTGTTATTGGTAAAAAGGATGAACAAAAACAAGTAAACCCTTAATCTATAATATGAAAAAACACATTTTAATTATTGCCATCCTATTTTTAGGAATTACGAAGCAATCATCTGCACAAATTGATCTCGAAAATTTAGATCTGAATGATATTATTGGGAGGGTGATGAAGGTTGAACGTGGGTTCTCACCAGAGTTTTTTTTAGGAAATATTAAAATACCAAAAATCCCCAAAGTAGCCGAAATACTTGGAATGAAAAGAAATCCTGACGTGAACAAGCTCTTCAATACATTCCGTACAGGCAGAACAATATTCCAGATTACATCCTATGCTGGCAGTGCAGTTGCATTATATGGAGTAGTAAAAAAAGCGGCGGGGGATTCAGCCAGCAGGGCAAATTATAAAGGTGCATTAATCGGAGGATTAACAAGTGTGGCTACAGGAGTATTAGTAAAATTATTAACCAAAGGGGCGGCGTATAAAGCAGTAGATATTTTTAACGGCATAGCTGCAAGAAAAATAAAAGATATTTTTTCAATTGCACCGGCATCAAATACAATGGGTATAGGCTTATATGTAAAAATCGATTGATGGAAATAAAGTGGTATATATTTTTATCGGCGGCCCTATTCTGTATAGGAATTATTGGTGCACTTACACGCCGCAATGCAATTATAGTTTTTATGTGCATTGAGTTAATGCTCAATTCGGTTAATCTGTTGCTGGTTGCTTTTTCAAAGATGCATATGAGTGGTATAGCCGCAAAAGCTCCTGCGCTTGCAACGGATGCGCAGTTGTTTGTTTTTTTTATAATGGTTGTTGCTGCCGCTGAAGTTAGTGTGGGTCTGGCAATTATTGTAATGATGTATAGAAATACCCATTCAGTTGACATAAACTTTTTAAACAGGTTAAAGAATTGATGTATGAAGTAAGAATATAGAATCAAGTTTTCTTATCTCTTACTTCTTATTTGAAGATTATATGACTAATACATTCGACTTAATTTATCTTATTCCATTACTGCCACTAATCGGTTTTTTAATTAATGGTTTGGCAAGAAACGTATTGTCAAAGTCATTGGTAAGTATTATCGGTAGCGGCGCTATTTTAATATCCTTTGTATTAAGCGTTCTTGTTTTTTTTAATGTTAGGCAGGAAGGATTTGTGCCGCAGGTAATTTCTTATTTTGATTTTATTAATGTGGGCAAAATAAAAGTTGATTTTGCTTTCCAGATCGATCAGCTTTCTTCATTGTTTTTATTGATTATCACAGGTGTGGGTTTTCTTATTCATGTGTATTCAACTTCATACATGAAAGAAGAAACTGTTCCACATTTTGCAAGATATTTTTCTTACCTCAATCTTTTTGTGTTCTCGATGTTGTTACTGGTAATGGGAGCAAACTATGTCATCATGTTCATAGGCTGGGAGGGAGTAGGTTTATGTTCTTATTTATTGATTGGTTATTGGTTTAAGAATACTGCTTACAATAATGCTGCAAAAAAGGCATTTATCATGAACCGCATTGGTGATCTTGGGTTTCTATTAGGAATATTTTGGATGATAAATGCTTTTGGTTCTGTTTCTTTTCATGAATTATTTAATCACCAAAATGGAATAATTAACTCTATATCTGCAATTAATTCTCCCACATTAGTAGGCATTACTATATTGCTGTTTGTTGGTGCTATTGGTAAAAGTGCACAAATACCATTGTACACTTGGCTGCCGGATGCGATGGCTGGCCCAACACCTGTATCTGCATTAATTCATGCTGCTACTATGGTTACTGCCGGCATCTATATGATTGCCCGGAGTAACCTTATGTACACACTGGCTCCAACTACAATGATGGTTGTTGCAATCATCGGTTTAACTACCGCAATTTTTGCTGCAACAATTGCATTAAAACAAAACGATATTAAAAAGGTTCTGGCTTATTCAACGGTGAGTCAGTTGGGATATATGTTTTTAGGATTGGGAGTAGGAGCATATACCGGCGCAGTATTTCATGTAATGACACATGCATTTTTTAAGGCATTATTATTCCTTGGTGCTGGCTCTGTAATTCATGCAATGGGTGGTGAGCAGGATATAAGGAAGATGGGTGGATTGAGCAAACACATGAAGATCACTTACATTACTTTTTTTATAGGATGTATCGCCATTGCAGGTATTCCGCCCTTCTCTGGTTTCTTTTCCAAAGATGAAATTTTAGCTGGTGCATTTGCAGAAAATCCTGTGTTATATGCCGTTGGTTTGGGAGGAGCATTACTTACAGCTTTTTATATGTTTAGATTATTAGCCATGACGTTCATGGGAAAATTCCGTGGCATGGAAGAACAATTACATCATGTACATGAAAGTCCATCTGCTATTACAATTCCATTAATCATTCTTGCATTCCTATCTATTGTAGGCGGATTATTTGGCATACCTGAATTTTTAATGAGTGGTGGCCACAGGCTTGCGGAATTTTTAGATCCGGTCTTCAGTAACTCAAATGCAATTTTAGCAAAGCATACGATTCCGCATCAGACTGAATGGTTACTAACGGGTGTTTCTATAATATTAATTTTAATAGTTTCATTTTGGGCATGGAAGAAATATAAAAATTATCAAACAGAAACTACAGAAGAAACCGGCTTTGCAAAAGTGCTTCAAAATAAATGGTATGTTGATGAATTGTATGATGCAATAATTGTTCGTCCATTAAGATCATTATCAGTCTTCTTAAATAATGTAATTGAGAGATCAGGAATCGATGCATTAGTAAATAGTGTGGGAAGAGGAGTAAATTTTGGAAGTCGCCAGATCAGGTTGTTGCAGAACGGGCAGGTTGGAGCTTATATTTTAATGATGGTTATAGGCACAATAGTTTTATTTATTATTCAAATTTTTGTTAAATAGATTTAATGCTGGGTAAGTACATTACATTTCCTGAACTGCTGCTTTGGTTTCCAATTATAACCGGTTTGCTTGCGTTTTTTATTAAAGATCAAAAAAAGGTAAAGGCATGGGCTTTATTTTCATCCCTTATCACTTTGGTTATTTCTGTTGTAAGTTTATGTTATACCGATAACACAAAGTATTTTTCCTACAATTATGTTAGTTATATATGGCTGCAGTATTTAGGCAGCAGCTTTGCAGTTGGTCTTGATGGCATGGGGCACATGCTTACTTTTTTAACGGCAGTTTCTTTCCCGATAATTTTTGCAGCTACCTATAAAAATGATTATAAAAATCCCAATGCATTTTTTGGGTTAATGTTATTAAGCCAGGCAGGGTTAATGGGAGTATTTGTTGCTATTGATGCATTGATATTTTATTTCTTTTGGGAGCTTGCTTTAATACCGGTTTATTTTTTATGCAGCCGGTGGGGAGGAGAACGACGGATTGCCGCTACCTGGAAATTTTTTATTTATACATTTGTCAGTTCTTTATTAATGCTGGTAGGTATAATTTATGTTTATCTGCAAACCGGTCCCACTCAGTTTTCTGATCATTCATTTTCAATAGCTGCCTTTTATAAGGCAAATATTTCTTTATCAGATCAAACATGGCTATTCTGGTTATTTTTTATTGCTTTTGCGGTAAAGATGCCTGTATTTCCTTTTCATACATGGCAGCCTGATACATACGAGCAATCCCCTGCACCGGCAACAATGGTATTGAGTGGTATCATGGTAAAGATGGGTGTATTTGCTGTGATAAGATGGGTGCTTCCTGTTTTTCCGGAAGCAGTTTTAAAATTTGACAATATAGTTATTGGATTAGCTGTGGCAGGAATGATATATGCCAGTTGCATAGCTATGGTGCAGAATGATCTTAAAAGATTGGTTGCTTACTCTTCTATTGCACACATCGGTTTAATGTGTGCAGCTATTTTTACCATCAACAGCACAGGGATGCACGGGGTAATGATACAAATGCTAAACCATGGCATAAATATAATTGCATTGTGGATAGTGGTTGATATAGTTGAAAAGCATACCGGGGTAAGAAAACTTTCAGAGCTTGGCGGCCTGGCGCTTCATACTCCGTTACTCGCCATATTTTTTGTAATTATTGCCTTGGCAAATATTGCATTACCACTTACAAATGCCTTTGTTGGCGAATTTGCAATGTTCTCAGGATTGTATGAGTATAACCCATGGTTTGCTGCTCTTGCAGGCATTAGTATAATATTGGCAGCAGTGTATACATTAAATATGGTACAAAAAATTTTTTATGGGCAGGATAATATTCTCACAAAAGTTGTGTCGTTGGTTACAAAAAAACAAAAAATTGTATTAACGCTGATTGTATTATTCATTTTTGTTTTAGGTGTTTATCCAAAGCCTGTATTTGACTTAACGAAAGATACAGTGACAACAATTTTAAGCCGGTTTGATAAATAATTATCAATAATAAATAATAAGAAATAAGTAATGAGAAGAATTAACAAACATTGTAAATTAAAAGCCCCTATAGGGGTTGGGATATTATGAGTGCAATTATATTATCTGCAGTATGGGGCGTAATTATGATGTTTGGCGGAGTCTTTTTTAAAAAAGCCTCTGTTCCAAAATATTGGGCTATTGCAGGCTTAATAATAATATTAACTGCTAACATCCTTGAATTTACGGGAGTGAAAATCTTTGATATCTATTCCGAAAATATGCTCCGATTTGATAACTTCGGATTGCATTTTAATACAGTTGCTCTTTTCTGTACATTGATATATTTTTTATTAAATGGCAGAGACATAGAAAAAGTAGGAAACCATGTTTCAGAATATTTCGCTTTAATATTTTTTGTTCTGTGTGGAGTTGCCATCTCTTCTTCATTTAATAGTTTGCTCATGTTGTTTTTAGGCATAGAGATCATGTCAATTCCATTGTATATTTTAACAGGCAGTGATAAACTCAATTTAAAAAGTAATGAAGCTTCTTTAAAATATTTTTTAATGGGTGCATTTTCCACAGGTATAATGTTGATGGGTATTGCATTTTTGTATGGAGGCAATGCATTGGGTTCTTTTAATATTGATATGATGCAATTGGGGCAGGGAGCTTTGCCTGATATGATCGCTGTTGGTATAGTATTACTGGTAGTAGCTATGTCTTTTAAAGTTTCGGCAGCACCATTTCATTTCTGGACGCCTGATGTATATGATGGTGCTCCAACTGTATTTACATCTTTTATGGCAACTATTGTAAAGGTTGCAGGTTTTATTGCATTTATCCGTTTATTTCAAAGTTCATTCGGTACTATGCAATCGCAATGGCAAACGCTTATTGTAATAATAACCGCAGCTACTTTGTTAATAGGAAATTTAACTGCTGTTTTTCAGCAGAGTGTAAAACGCATGCTGGCATATTCCAGTATTGCACAGGCAGGTTTTATGTTACTGGCATTATTTGCACTGAATGATACCGCAAAGGAAGGGCTGATATTATATTCAGTTGCTTACAGTCTTGCCTCAATAGGGTTATTTGCTATATTGGTAAGAATGAATGATTATACAATTGAAGGCTTTAACGGCTTAGGGAAAACGCATCCTGTTCTGGCTTTTACCGCTACTATATTTTTATTATCTCTTACCGGTATTCCATTAACTGCTGGCTTTAATGCCAAGTTTTATATGCTGTTGGCTGCGCTACAAAATGGACATCAATTCTGGCTTGTAATTCTGGCTGTTATATGTGCTGCCATTAGTGCATATTATTATTTTAAAGTGATACAGGCTATGTATTTTAAAGAACCTTCCGAAGGTGCTTCTCATCAAATGGATGTTCCTCCTCCTTTTAAATGGTTATTGATATTTACTGCAGCTATTATTCTACTTTTAGGTGTAATGCCTGGCCTTGTTGTTGACTGGCTCTACTATTAGTCATTAGTCATTAAGTCAAAGGTTAATCATTTATCTTTATTTACTAATGACAATTGACCTAATGACTTTTTAATAAATGCAAACAACTGATACATTTTCCCTTGCCTTACGAACAGTAAAGAGCAATAAACTTCGTACAGGTATAACAGTTGCCATCATTGCCTTTGGTATAATGGCCTTAATTGGAATTATTACTGCTATTGAAGCAATGAATCAAAGTCTAACAGAGAATTTCTCTACAATGGGGGCAAATGCATTCAGTATTCGTTTTAAAGAAAGTCAGGTTCGGATTGGTGCCAGAAACAGCAACGTAAAAAAAACAACCAAGGGAGCATTAAAAGAAAAAAGATCTAATACAGGAAAGATAATTACTTACGAACAGGCAAAAATTTTTAAAGAAAGGTTTGCATTTCCGGCAATGGTAAGTATTTCCATAAGAGGCCCAAGGAACGTAGTTGTAAATAATGAGAAAATAAAAACCAATCCTAATGTAGTGGTTCAGGGGGGCGATGAAAATTATTTACGGCTAAGCGGGTATACGGTTTTTGCCGGAAGAAATTTTAATAAACTGGATGTTGAAAGCGGAAGAAGTGTTTGTGTATTGGGAAATAGTGTGGCAAAAAAAATTTTTGGTAATCCCGCCAGGGCTGTTGACAAAATAATAAAAGTTGCCAATATTAAATATAGAATAATAGGCATTTTAAAAGACAAAGGTTCAAGCGCCTTTTTAAATGCTGATAATGTGGTGATAACAACTTATAATAATATCAGGCGACTTTTTCCTACTTCAAATACCTCCTGGAATATTGGGGTAATGGTCCCGAATATTAAAGACATGGATATTGCGGTAGGTGAGGCTACGGGTACTTTCAGGCCTATAAGGAAATTGGCTTTTTCTGAAGAAAATAATTTTTTTATAGATAAGAGTGACAGTATTGTAGAAGCTTTCACAAAAAGTCTGGGAAGCATAACAACGGCTGCTGCATTTATTGGATTGATAACATTAATTGGAGCTGCTATAGGGTTAATGAATATAATGTTAGTGGCAGTAAATGAGCGTACCAGGGAAATCGGCCTGATAAAAGCGATCGGGGGTACCAAAAAGAGTATCCGGCAGCAATTTCTTTTTGAATCTATTATTATTAGTTTAATAGGTGCGGTGTTTGGGATTGTACTCGGTGTGTTAGTTGGCAATCTTTTTGGGATAGTGCTGAAAACGGGGTTTGTGGTTCCCTGGGGTTGGGTAATTACAGGGATAATTGTCTGTTCCCTGGTTGGTTTGTTTGCAGGCCTGTATCCGGCTTACAAGGCATCAAAGCTTGACCCAATAGTAGCGTTACGCTATGAATAGTATTGAACAGTTTTTAATGTTATCCCGTGAGTTAGTGCTATTGCGGCCATGTTAGGGCTTTTGATTTTTTTAAAACAGTAATAATTATTTTTTTTAGAAATACATTTATATTATTTAATTATTAACTTGTGTGCCCCTGTCAAAAAAAATTAAAATGATTTTTGATTTTAAAAATATTTTTCATTAGAATTGTACAATCAATTTTTTTAACCACATACAACTTAAATTTAATTCACTCAAAAACTTAACATCATGGCAGAAACAGTAAGGTCTACCACTTCCACTACCTCGGTTCAGGCAAAAAAATCAAGTAACGTTATTTCATGGCTTGCGCCCCTGGTTTGTATAATCGCAGGATATGTTATATGGCGTTTTGTAATTGGGGCAAGTGCAAATTTTTCAAATCCTGATCCTGCAGGCGGCTTCTGGCCCGATCACAAAGGTCCTAAAACCGCATTTTCAAAAATGTATGAGGGCGGTATAATTGTACCAATATTGATAGGTTGTTTTTTGGTGGTAGTTACTTTTGTTATCGAAAGAATGTTAACTGTAATCAAAGCAACGGGCCGTGGATCTATTGCTGATTTTATAAGGAAGGTTCAATATAATCTGGCTAATAAAAATGTTGATGCTGCACTTGCAGAATGCGACAGGCAAAAGGGTTCTGTTGGTAATGTAATGAAGGCCGGCCTTCGTAAATACAAAGAAATGATTACTGCCGGCGATCTTAATACAGAACAAAAAGTTTTGGCCATCCAAAAAGAAGTAGAAGAAGCTACGGCGCTGGAATTACCTATGTTGGAAAAAAATCTTGTCTTCCTTTCTACAATTGCATCAGTTGCTACCTTGTTAGGATTGCTGGGAACAGTAATTGGTATGATACGTTCCTTTAGTAACCTGGGTGAATCAGGTGGGGGTGAAGCAGCACGGGAATTATCAAAAGGTATTTCCGAGGCTTTGTATAATACGGCATTAGGTATCGGTACCTCTGCTATTGCTATTATTACCTATAATATGTTTACCACTAAAATTGACAGTATTACTTATGGTATTGATGAATCCGGCTTTACTTTAACACAAAGTTTTGCTTCGTTGTATAAATAAGCATGTGTGAAGTATGGAAATCTTTAAATGTTGTATCTAATAAAATAAAAACAAAGTAATGGGAAGAGCCAAAGTAAAAAGGGGAAATACCAACATTGATATGACGGCTATGTGCGATGTTGCATTCCTTTTGTTAGCATTTTTTATATTAGCGACAGAGTTTAAGCCAGCGGAAGCTGTAGAGGTTTCCCCGCCGAGTTCAGTGGCTTCAAAAGCAGCTCCGCAAAGTGATGCTTTCCTGGTTTCTATAAGTAAAGAGGGGCAGGTGTTTATTGAGATGAGTGATGATATGAAAGACGATGTGATCGAGGAATTATCAACTGCCCGCAATCTTAATTTAACCGCTGATGATAAAGCACTTTTTAAGAAGTCTATGTTTGTGGGTACGCCATTAAACCAATTAACACAATTCATTAGGGTAAAACCGGAAAACCTGAAAAGTGTAAAAGTAACCGGCGTTCCGGTTGATAGTACAAATAATGAGTTGCAGGCATGGATAAATGCTGCTGTAAATGCATACAAGGGCAAAAAGATAAATTTTTTGATAAAAGGGGATAACAATTCCAAGTACTCTTTGTTCAGGGATGTGATAAATTCTTTCAAAAAGAATGAAATATTTAAGTATCAACTGGTAACCAGTCCTGAGGGAATACCGGAAGGCAGCGAACTTGAAAAGAAAGCACTTGCGGGCGGTGAAGACACTGAATAACAAACATAATTTGTATAATATTTTTAAAATTTAAATCTTACTACAATGGCAGAAATGGAAGCGAAAAGTGGGGGCGGGCACAAAAAAGGGCCTGGAGTAAAAAAAGGTAAAAAGCTTTCTACAAGGGTGGATCTTACTCCCATGGTAGATCTGGGCTTTCTCCTTATTACCTTTTTCATCTTTACCACTACGATGGCACAGCCAACGGCAATGAACCTTAATATGCCAAAAGATACTGATAAGCCTGATGAATTAAATAAGGTTAAAGAATCCGGCGCCCTCACTATTATGATGGGTAAATGTGATGTGGTATATTATTATTTTGGCAGCGATCCCACAAAGCTGCAAACCAGCGGTTATAAAGATATCAGGAAAATAATTTTAGATAAAAAGAAAATTACTCCTGTAGATGATTTTTATATAACCATAAAGCCGGATAAGGATGCTACTTATAAAAATGCTGTGGATATACTGGATGAGATGGCAATTAATGATATAAAAAGATATTCCATGATAGATCCAACTGATGATGAATACAAACTTATACAGATGACAGAGCAGGCCGGTGGTATAAAATAATTTATGGATTATTTCATTTTATGTATCTAATAAAAAAGAGTAAAAATGGAAACTAATAAAATACTAAGTGCGGATATTCTTGATATCCTGTTTGAAGGCAAGAACAAGGAGTATGGCGCTTATGAATTGCGCAAAACCTATAACAAAAGAATAGGACTGGCGCTTATAATAACAGCTTCCTTAGCCTTATTAATATTTGTGGGTAGTGTTATTGCAAAAAATATTGAAGATGCCAGCGCAACGACGTTGGAGGTAAAAGACCTTTCATTGGAAGAGGCTCCGAAAGAAGAGAAGCCACCACCACCGCCACCTCCTCCGCCAAAATTACCACCACCACCACCAATACAAACTATACAATTTACCCCTCCAAAAATTGTAAAAGATGAGGAAGTAGTAAAGCCACCGGTTGAAAATGAAAAGTTAGAAGAGGCGAAGGTTGATGTAAAAACGGTGGAAGGAGTTAAAGATGTAGGTATAGTAGCTCCTCCTGTAGAAGAAAAATCGCAGGTTGTAGAAGCGCCGAAAGTAGTTGCCGAAGATGAAGATAAAGTATTTACAAAAGTAGAAATAGAAGCCTCATTTCCGGGTGGAGATGCAGGATGGGCCAGGTACGTAAAAAAGGCCATTGAGGCAAATATTGATGAACTTACAGAAGCAGGTGAATCAGGTACTTGCCGGGTTAGATTTATTGTATCTAAAGATGGTACTGTAAGTAATGTGGAAGCCACCACCATGAAAGGAACAAAGCTGGCAGAAATTTCAGTAAACGCAATTCGTAAAGGACCCCCATGGAAGCCGGCCCAGCAAAACGGCAGGCAGGTAAATGCATACCGTGAGCAGCCCGTAACGTTTACAATACAGGATCAGTAGTTTAACTTTAAATAATATTGACCGTTGCAATTTTGCAGCGGTTTTTTTTATACCCACCATCTACAACAACTCCCGGTCGGTGAGGAGGGCAGGCTTTAGTTTCCATTAGCTTTATGCTAACCTGACATCATCTTAATTATAATCATTTTAAACAGCTAAGGTATCTTTGTTCTTATGAAAAATAAACTATCAGGTTGGCACGATACTATTGTTGCTATAGCTACGCCACCCGGTATAGGAGCGGTAGGAGTAATACGGTTAACCGGTACAAATGCTATTGATATTGCCAACCAGATATTTCCTTCCAAAGATCTTTCAACACAGCCTTCCCATACACTTCATGTAGGTTATTTAAAAGATGAAGGTAAAATGCTGGATGAAGTAGTTATCTCGTTATACAAAAACCCTGCATCTTATACCGGGGAAGATGTTGTAGAAATTAGTTGTCATGGTTCTGCTTTTGTACAGGAGCAG
Source organism: Chitinophagales bacterium 65-1 (assembly GCA_002050465.1). Taxonomy (GTDB): domain Bacteria; phylum Bacteroidota; class Bacteroidia; order Chitinophagales; family Chitinophagaceae; genus Ginsengibacter. The sequence continues at coordinate 2,778 of MWYX01000037.1, read as the reverse complement.
GTTATACGATCCATAATTGGCAGGGGCGCACGTATTGCCAAACCCGGTGAATTTACACAAAGAGCTTTTTTAAACGGGAAATTAGATCTCACTCAGGCAGAAGCAGTAGCTGATCTTATTGCAAGTAATACAGATGCTTCCAAAAATGCTGCCTTACATAATATGCGGGGCGGGTTTTCTCAATTATTAAGAGATCTTCGTGAACAGCTTATTCAATTTTCTTCTCTAATAGAATTGGAGCTGGATTTCAGCGAAGAAGATGTTGAATTTGCTGACAGGAGAAGATTTATAGAATTAATAGAACAAATTGCAGCATCAACAGGAAGTTTACTGGATTCCTTTACACTCGGCAACGTGGTAAAAAATGGCGTAAGCGTTGCTATTGTAGGTAAACCAAATGCGGGCAAATCAACCTTGCTTAATACTTTGTTGAATGAAAATAGAGCAATTGTTAGCGAGATTGCAGGAACTACCCGGGACACAATTGAAGAGATAATTAACATCAACGGAATTTTATTTCGCCTGATAGACACTGCAGGGATAAGAGAACATAGCGCTGATGTTATAGAAAATATGGGTGTAATAAAAAGCCTTGAAAAAATAAAAGAAGCGGATATAGTATTGTATGTATTTGATGTAAATGTTTTTGATAAGAACGAACTGGAAACAATTAGTAAAGATCTTTCTGATCAAGGTAAAAAATTTATTCTGGCAGGTAATAAAGCAGATACTTTAAATGCTGATCAGCCAAATAGCTATAACAACCCGAATGTGCTTTTTATTTCTGCAAAGGAAAAAACAGGAATAGAGGAATTGAAAAGCAAATTATTTTTATCCGTTACAGAAAACAAAAACCTTACAGAGAACATAATAGTAACCAACAGCCGGCACTATGAGGCGTTGCAACAGGTTGATGCATCTTTAAAAGATATTAAGATAGGGATGCAGGATAATATTTCAGGGGACTTATTAGCCCTGGACATCAGGCGTTGCCTCTATTATCTTGGAGAGATAACCGGGGAAATAACAAACGAAGACAGGCTTGATTATATCTTTAGTAAATTTTGTATCGGAAAGTAAGGTCAGGTATCATTTAATCGCTTTATCATCATAGCCTCTTACTTATTAATTAAACTACTGTCACCTCAATTCCCATACTTTTCAGAGTCTCAACCATGTGATCGGAGATACTACTATCTGTAATTATCTGTTCAATATCTTCAATTTTGCAGATCTTACCAAAACCTCTTTTCCCGAACTTACTGGAATCTGCCAGTACAATAGTTTTCTGTGCTGTTTCAATCATTTTCCGGTTTAGCTGGGCTTCCATGATATTGGTTGTTGTCAATCCAAAGTCCACATCAATTCCATCTACTCCTAAAAAAAGTTTACTGCAGGAAAAATCTTCAAGTATTTTCTCAGCATATATACCGGTAACAGACGAAGAACTTTTTCTTAATATACCGCCCAATTGTATTAATTCTATACGATTGTTATGCATAAGTTCTGTTGCAATATTTAGGGCTGCTGTAATAACGGTAAGGTTTTCTTCCGTATGTATATTTTTTGCCAGTGATAAAACGGTAGTACCTGAGGCTATTATAATACAATCGTTTGGCTGAATCAAACCAGCAGCAGCCATACCAATTCTTGATTTTTCTTCAGGATTTATTTTTTCTTTTTCGTTTACTGGCCGGTCAGCTGTGTAAGGATTACTTTTTGTACCTCCACCATGTGTACGAAATAGCAATTTTTTATCTTCAAGTATCTTTAAATCCTTTCGTATTGTTACCGATGATACATCTAGTTCCTCACATAGATCTAAAACTTTTACAATTCCCTCATTTTTAAGCTTGGTAATAATATATTCATGCCTTTGTGTAAGCGTGCTCATTCCGGTATTATAAATAATGCTAATTTATTTGCAAAGTACATACAAAAATCAGTTTAGTATTTCTAAAAAATAAAAAATGGGGATAAATAGTTTCGTTTAGTTTCGATTTATAGGATGAATTTTTATAAATTGCTTTTGATTTGTATCGTTATCTTTCAAATCTTATAACTAAAATTACTAACTCTTTGCCAGCTCATCCTTTTATAATAAGAGACAATCTGCTTCAAAAAATCAACGATCAAGAGCAGCTTTGGGATGTTTTGGTAATTGGCGGTGGTGCCACAGGCTTAGGCGTGGCTTTGGATGCTGTATCCCGTGGTTATAAAACTTTATTGGTTGAACAATCAGATTTTGCAAAAGGAACATCGAGCAGAAGTACCAAGTTAGTACACGGAGGTGTCCGATATTTGGCCCAGGGAGATATTCTGTTAGTGCGTGAAGCAAGCGTGGAGAGAGGATTGTTAACCCGTAATGCACCACATCTGGTAAAAAATCAAACCTTTATAATTCCCATATATAATTATTGGGATATGTTGAAATATACAATGGGATTGAAACTGTACGACTGGATCTCAGGAAAATTAACTCTCGGCTCTTCTTTGTTTATCTCCCGGAAAAAAACAATTGAAAGTATCCCAGGTATTAAGACTGACGGTTTATTGGGCGGTGTATTATATCATGATGGACAGTTCGATGATTCACGGCTTGCCATTAACCTTGTGCAAAGTATTCTTGAAAATGGAGGATGCGCAATTAATTATATGAAGGTTATAACTTTATTAAAAGGTGAAGATCAAAAAATAAATGGAGCAGTAATTCAGGATGAGGAATCGGGAAACAAATATCATGTCAATACGAAAGCGGTAGTAAATGCTACCGGCGTA